>JBBRHH010000643.1:0-3133 GCA_038222915.1 Tepidisphaerales bacterium | reverse complement strand
CCGTGTTTGATTCTTCTGGACATCATGCTGCCGGACCTGGATGGCTTTGAAGTTTGCCGGCGGCTCAAGAGCGATGCGACGACGCGCAGCATTCCGGTGGTTATTCTTTCAGCACTGGATCGGGAGGATTCAAAGTCCAAGGGGCATGAATGCGGGGCGGTGGCATATCTGACTAAACCGTTTGACCCTGACAACCTGATGAAGATCATGCAGGAGCGGGCAAGTCATCCTCGGGCCACCAATGCGAAGTAGGCCAGAAAGATCAGGGCATCGAACATTTTTCGCCGAACAGGGTAAGGTTTTTCGCGCCGATGATCGCGATCTGAAGTACGTCACCTTTCCACGCGGCGTCACCATCGAAGACAACGATTTGATCGCCGCGGGTTCGGCCGACCAATTGTGTTCGTTCTTCGACGGCCAACGCGGACTTATTCCGCTCCCATCCGAGTTCAACAGACGATGACATGGTTTTGGATTGGCGGCTAACGAGCTTGCTGACGCCTTCCACCATCACTTCAACCTGCTTGCCGATCATTTCACGGTTGCTGGCGGCGGAGACTTCGCCCTGAACGGCGAGCATCTCGTTGTTGCGTCGTCGCTTTACGTCTTCGGGGACATCGTCGGTAAAGCGATCAATGGCAATCGTGCCCGGACGGGGGGAATATTTGAAGATGAAGCTGTTCTTGAATCGGCAGTAGCGGATGAGCTCCATCGTCATCTGATGCTCTTCCTCGGTTTCCGTCGGAAAGCCGACGATAAAATCGCTGGCGATGGAGACGTCGTCCATCAGTGCACGGGCGCGGTCGATGAACTCCATGTAGTGGCCGGCGGTGTAGCCGCGATTCATCATTTTCAGGAGGCGATCACTGCCGGACTGTGCCGGGACATGGAGGTAGCGGCAGATGCGCGGGCAGTCGCGCATGGCTTGCAGTGCTTCGTCCGTAAAGTCGCGGGGAAAGCTGGTAACGAATCGCAGGCGGCCCAGATCTGGGACGGCCTCGTGTACGCGGTACAGCAAATCGGCGAAGGATGTTTTGCGGCCATCACCATGCTGGAAGGCGTAGTGGTTGACGGTTTGGCCAAGGAGCGTGACTTCTCTAGCGCCGGCGCCGACCAGCATTTTTACTTCTTCGATTATATTTTCAGGCGGGCGATGCACTTCCGGGCCGCGCGTGTAAGGGACGACACAGTAAGTGCAGAACTTGGTGCAGCCGCGGGTGATGCGGACGTAGGCCTGGCTGACTTCATCGCCAGGGGAGACACTGCGTGAGAGGTCGAGCAGTTCAAGCCGATCCTCGGCTGCAGCCAGCGTGGAGGAGCGGCGCGATGATGTGCCCATCAGTGCAACCTGTCGTTTGTTGCCTCGATCGCTAGTATGTGTGAATTCGGATGAAACTTCATCGCCGCCCCCCTGCTGGGTGACGACAGCGTTGTGCACCAGGCCGGGCAGTCGATCCAGTTCGGCGGGGCCACAAAGGATGTCGACATGCGGGTAGCGTTGAAACAATGATGTTCCTTCTCGCTCGGCCATGCAGCCAATAACACCAATGACCAGGCCAGGGCGCTCCAGCTTCATTGCACGCAATTCGCCAAGTCTCGACCATACTTTCTGCTCGGCATGCTCGCGTACCGAGCAGGTGTTATAGATGACGACATCGGCCGAACCCCGGTCTTCCACCGCCTGGTAACCCTGGGCGCGCAGTTGCCCCATGACAAGGTCGCTGTCCAGAACGTTCATCTGGCAGCCGAATGTTTCGAGATAGACTTTTCTGGCCATGCCGTCTGAATTGTACCGGAGTGGCGTGGCGAAGCGAACGCAATCAAGTTGTCAGGCAAGAGGTGCAATTTTGACAGTTTATTCGACCATTTGATCGACTGGGGGCAAATAGAACTGCAAATCGCCTTGCATGAGAAGCAAACTCGCCAGAGAATGATAGACCGTCTGGCCAACCGTGGCGCCAGAGGGAAATCGGGGATGGTAATAGTATACGGAAGAAGAGATGCCCAACATTCCACCACGCCGACCGGAGTTCGGCCCCAACCGTGACTTTGGTCCAAGACGCGACTTTGGTCCAAACCGTCGCGGTCCCAACGATCGCCCCGATGACCGGGGCGGGCGCCCTGGCCCGCGACAGCAAGGCCGGCCGGCACCAGCGCGTCGCCCAAGAAACCCCGGCCCGTCCACGGTGCCTCCGTTTGAGCCCAAGAGCGGCAAGCAACGCCGGCGGATGCTGAAGTCGGCAGTGTGGCGACTGGCCAAGCTGGCGCATGTTGCGCCCGCAGCGCTGCTCAAAACCGAGGATCTGCAGTCGATCATTGAGAAGGTGGACGCAAACAGCGACAGCACCAGTGAAGTGGGAGATGCGGCTCGACTAGTGGCGAAGATTGAACGGCTGCGCGGGATCGAGGACGGAAACCGGCGGTAGTTTTATTTTAATTTGAAGTTTGAATTGAAATTCAGCATCTGCTGGCCGATCGGGCTGGCAGATGCTGTTTTTTCTGCGACCTCGGGGGGAAATGGGAGCACCCGGATTCGAACCGGGGACCGAGTGATTATGAGTCACCTGCTCTAACCGCTGAGCTATGCTCCCCCTGATTGGAGCAAACACTACCAAGCGAATTACCAAAGTCCAACCGCCGGTTGAGGCGAGTGCGGGCTATACGAACCACTTCAACTTGCCGTCGCGTTGGGCGATCTCTATTTGCGGGCGCGGTGACGACCGGAGGAGCCGGAAGACTACGGGGATGATTGAACAATTCAAGGGCGACGAACCCGCCAACGCCTCCTCGATCAGAAATAACTTGCTGCCCTTCAGTTGAAACAACTGGAGTGACCAGGGATCGCGACTAATGATTAGCAACTCGCGTACGCCGATTTCTCCGTAGAACGGCAGCTTCGCGTGGGTGTTGTCGTTGGGACTTGCGATCTCGATCGCGAAGTCAGGGCCGCCGACCCAGTGGGTGTCGCGGTTTCGGGCACTCGTATTGGGAAGGGTGTAACCGGCCAGGCGCGCCGCTGTAATCTACGAATTCAGCGATCCTTATCGTTAGTTGTCTGGTGAAAAAAGACCTCCGTGAGGTAGAACATTGCTTAATCAGAACGATGTTCAACCAACAACGGAGGTCTTCATGA
>JBBRHH010000642.1:0-3166 GCA_038222915.1 Tepidisphaerales bacterium | reverse complement strand
GCTGTATCCGCTGTATGAGCGGATGATCGGCGACTTGAAGATTGCCGTGAATGGCGGGCGGGTGCTGGATGTGGGGAGCGGATCGGGGCGGTGGATCCGGTTTTTTCGCGAGCGATACAAACCTGCACTTTTGATGGGCGTGGACTTTACGAAGGCTTCAGTGGATTTGCTGAAGCAGTGGTGCACGTCGCGCGAGGGGATGGAGACACGGTTTTCCGTTGCCGACATGACGCAGCCGGAACTGGACCTGGGGGAGAAGTTTGATCTGATCAATATCGCGAACGTTCTGTTTCATATTCCCGAATCGGACCGGTTTATGCGGGCGCTGCAGAACCTGCGGGCGCATCTTGCACCGGGCGGTCGGGTGGTGACGACGGAGTATCTGCCGCGCACGACGATGCGGACGGAATGGATGATGGTGCTGAGCCGGTACGATTTTCAGAAGGCGGTGGAATCGGCCGGGATGCGGATTGTGGATGTGAAGGCTTCGGTGTTTTTCTCGAATGATCCGATGGGGCTGGATGGGCCGGACGCTGGGACGCGGCTGCTGTTCAACCGGGTGCGCCAGGGCGTGTCTAATATTTTTGATTCGAAACTGGATCCGAATTCGCGGCAGTTTTTCGTGCAGTTTCTGGCGGAAGTGGAACGCGCCTGCCTGTCGTTTTGCAGGGAGCGGGTGGCGGAGATCGACATGCCGTCGCAGAAGCTGGTGGTGCTGGCCGCGAACGACTGATTGCTTATTGCGACTTCAGGTGTTTGTCGAAGAAGGCGTTGACCTTTTCGGGGATTTCGGGGTGGTTACCGCCGAAGCCGTGGCCGGACCCTTTCACAACGTATAGCTCGACTTCGACACCGGCCTTTTGAAGGGCGTCGCGGAGTTCTTCGCTTTGGGCGAGGGGGACGACGGGATCTTTGTCGCCGTGCATGATGAGGAAGGGGGCGGCCTCTTTTGTGACGAAGGTCACGGGGCTGGCGGCGTTGGCATTTTCCTTGTGGTCGGGGGCGGGGCCGCCGAGCAATTTGCTGACGAGGGATTCGGGGGCGTCGGCGTGGATCTGATCGTCGGGGCCCGCCTGAGAGTTGATGCTGAGCATGTCGGTGGGGCCATAGAAATCGCAGACGGCCTGTACGCCGCTGGACATTTTTGAATTGCCTTCTTCGCCTTCGAGCTTTTTGTTGCCGTTGGTGGTGCCGAGGAGTGCAACGAGATGGCCGCCGGCGGAGTCGCCCCAGACGCCGACGTGGTCGGGGTCGATGTGGTATTCGGCGGCGTTGGCGCGGAGCCAGCGGATGGCGGCCTTGCAGTCGTGGCTCTGGGCGGGGTAGATGGCCTCGTTGCTGAAGCGATAGTTGATGCTGGCGACGACGTAGCCCTTGGTGGTGAGCGGGACGAGCGGGGTGTAGCGTTTGTCGCCGCCGATCCATCCGCCGCCGTGAATGGCGACGACGAGGGGGAGTTTTCCTTTGGCGTCTTTGGGGACGAAGAGGTCGAGCAGTGGGGGCTTGTCGTTTGGTTTGGCGTATTCGACGTCGAAGTGGGCGTCGACGTTGTCCGGGGCTTTGGGGGGGGCGGGCCTGGTGGTTGGGGCGGCGTATGCGGTTGTGAAGAGGAAAAGGAATGCGAGGGCGGGGATCATGGTGAGACGACGCATTTTCAATTGGTCCTTTCGATTGGTCGCTGGAGTTTACGGCAAAGTTGGATTTGTGGTAGGCCGGAGTTCTTTGAGCGCGGCCAAGGCTTTGGCGCGGACGGTGGGGTTCTCATCTTTTGCGAGGCGATGCAAGGTCGATAGAACCGAGTTGGGACTTGGGTGTGCTTGCGTGATGGCCATGACGAATCCTTCGCGGGCGAGGAAATTTTTTGAGGCGATTGCGTGGACGAGGCCGTCGATGATTTCTGGCGGGGCTGCGCCTCGCAGTTGGTTGGCGGCGTCGAGGCGGGTTTGGTAGTCGGCGTCGGAGAGTTGTTTGATGAGTGGTTCGTCCTGGATGCGGAGTTCGGGGGCGATGGTGGCGAGCAGGTCCTGAAGCAATTGTCTTTTCTCGGGTGTAGCGTTGGACCTGGCGGGGTTGAGAATTTCTGACGCGCCTCTTGCTTCGGCGCCCATGACGCGGAGGGATTCGGCGGCGAGGCTGACGAGGTCGGGGTCGCGCTCGGTGAGGATAAGGCGGGCGCAGTCCGGCGCGGCCGCGAGGGCGCCTGGACCGAGTTCATGAACGCGCTCAATTGCCAGACGGCGGGATTCGTCATCCTGGTCGTGCAGAGTGGCCGCGAGGAGTGGGACGGTGACAGGCGTTAAGGTGGCTATGCGGAAGAGAGCCTGGATTTGTTGCGGGCGATTGAAAGCGATGGCCTGGCGAGCAGGGTTGTTGGGGCCGAGGGGGCCGAGGATCATTTTGCGATCGGCGGCAGCCGGCGCGTTGATGACACCTTTTCCGTTTACAACATTTACGGTTCCAGCCTCCTTTCCAAATTTCTCGTGCCAGATTTCGACATCGTATTGGCCGTCTTTCAGGCCTTGTGTGTGGATGGTGAAATTGCCGGCCAAGTCGCTGACGGCGAAGCACGGATGTTCGAAGACGGCGACGTACATAGTCATCCAGCCGTGGAAGTCGCATTTGACGCGGAAGATTTCCGGCTGCTTAGGCGTCTTGAGCTGCTTTCCGACCCGGTCGAGGTTCGGCATTTGGATGTTTTGTTCGTCATTTATTTTTGGGAGGGTGTGGACGTTGTGGGCGTGGGCGTCGCCGTTTTTTGCGAGGAGGGATTGGCCGACCATCATGGCGAGGACGTGGGGCTGGAAGATGCAGCCTTTTTGATCGATGACGGCGGGCGCGGCAGGGATCGCGAAATCGCCGTTTGCGCCCTTGAGTGAAATCACCACGTTGGCGAGGTGGTTTTTGGCATCGACCACCACCGTTTCCTCGTCAATCCCTTTGGGGTTCATTGCAGCACAATGCGCTGGCATTTGGATTTGACGCATTTGCGGCGCTTTGCCTTCGAGGGTGACGTTGCCGGTGATGTCGGCGTGGCAGGCGGTTAGAAAGCTGATGGGAATTGCCAGAGCGAGCGGTGCGTAGCGGTTCATGTTCCACTCCCTTGAAATCCGCTGGACGTGCAATGGTGCTACCGCCCGCGCACCCGAAGCGTTCAGCGGCGTTTCCA
>JBBRHH010000641.1:0-3218 GCA_038222915.1 Tepidisphaerales bacterium | reverse complement strand
GCACACATACTTGTACATCATCACGCTGTCGGCCATCGTCACCAGGTTCTGGAAACGCATGTCGATCTCGCACTGCCCGCCCGTCGCCACCTCATGGTGATGCGCCTCCACTGCAATCCCCATGTCCACCAGCGTCTGCACCATCTCCGACCGGATATTCTGCATAGTATCCATCGGCGGCGTCGGGAAATACCCTTCTTTGAGCCGGATCTTGTACCCCAGGTTCGTTTCGCTCTCATCCCCGCGCCCCCATATCCCCTCCCGCGATCCCACATGATATTTCCCGTAATTAATCCCCTGGTCGTACCACGCATAATCAAAAACAAAAAACTCCAGCTCCGGCCCAAAAAAAGCCGTATCCGCTATCTTCGTCTTCTTCAGATACGCCGCCGCCTTCCGCGCAATCGATCGCGGGTCGCGCGAATACTCTTTCTTCGTAATCGGATCCCGCACATCGCAGATCATCGACACCGTCGTGTGCTGCAAAAATGGATCGATCTTCGCCGTATCCGCCACCGGAATCAGCAGCATGTCCGATTCATTGATCGCCTGCCACCCACGGATCGACGATCCGTCAAACCCAAACCCATGGTCAAAACTCTCCAGCGTCAGTTCACTGATTGGCAAAGTCGTATGCTGCCAAAGCCCCGGAAAATCCATAAAGCGCAGATCAATAAACTGCACGCTCTTCTGCTCACACATCTTCAATACTTCACGGGGATTCATCCAGGATCCTCCTTGAGGGGTTGGCAAGATTGCCTGACACAGCAGCACCAGAAATTAAGCCGCTACTGTACCAGTCCACCGAACTCTAATCACCCCACCCCAACCCGTCAAAAACGACCGCCAGGATTTGGCGTCGATGACCCGCCTGTTCAATGTTATGGTACGAGTTCGTCGTACATCGACGCGGAAATATCGGCCGAGCCAATGCCCTTCGAATGCGAGCGCATCGTCGACTCCAGCCTTGCGTGGCTCAACTCAATGGAGAAGTGACATAATGCAGCCAGCAAAGAACACGATCTGCCTCTGGTACAACGGCGACGCCGAGGAAGCGGCCCGGTTTTACGCCAAAACCTTTCCCGATTCGTCCGTCGGCGCGGTGCACCGCGCACCGGGAGACTTTCCGGCCGGCAAGAAAGGCGACGTGCTCACCGTCGAGTTTACGGTAATTGGCGTTGCATGCCTCGGGCTCAACGGCGGCCCCGGGGTCAAGCACAACTGGGCATTCTCGTTTCAGGTCGCAACTGCCGACCAGGCCGAAACGGACAGCTATTGGGACGCAATCGTCGGCAACGGCGGCGAAGAGAGCGCGTGCGGCTGGTGCAAGGACAAATGGGGACTCTCCTGGCAGATTACGCCCATCATCCTGACAAAATCGGTCACCGATCCCGATCCCGCCATCGCCAAGCGCGCGTTCGATGCAATGATGACGATGAAAAAAATCGACGTCGCCGCAATCGAGGCAGCCCGCCGGGGTTGAGGCAGCTCCTGCGGCGAAGACCACGCCATCCTTCGCGCAAAATAGCAGAAAGCCCCATCCACAGACTTCCCCGAACCTCCGGCAAAACCCAAACGCCACCGCCGCCTCAAGAGACAAAACCCAGAGCCGCCGATGTGGAAGAGCAAAGTGCGCGTGACCTCCGCGCAAATAGGACAAGCCGACCAATCCAACAAAATCTTCGACGCGGATCGGCCAGCGAAGTTTCCAACGATGCTCGAAGAGCACCCACGGCACAGCAGCTTCTAACCGCTCAACGACGCCGTTTTAATCCCGTCGAATTCCACGGGATTAAGAGTCGGTCGGGACTCCTCACCAGCTTCACGCTGACCCGCAAGCTCCTCAACGGCGGCCAAGCCGACGACGATACCGCTCGCCGCGTGATCTCGGCGACTGAATGGATGATTTTGGACGCCCCGTTGACAGCGCGCGACAATCGTAGGCTGACTCAGAAAACGCATTTGACGGTCAAAATGCGAAAGCGGAGTTCAATTCCCGATGGCTCCACTTATAACAGCGAAAATGGCGAAGGCTGCTCAAGTCTGCGGTATCCTATGATCTGTACAAAGTTTATAGCCCTCTCCGGCGGTTGGATCGCCGCGCAAAACACCGTTCAAGAATGATGACCTGCGCCTGGCAGAGAACGGGAATTGAACTCCGCTTTCCCTGCCAATTACGCGATCAAATGCACCAATAACTGATCGGCACTATTGGGCGTATAATTGTCAGCGATGTCAAATAATCGGCGGTACGACCTCTCGAACAAGCTTACCCACTTCTTTCGGAAGCTGGACATTCTTGACGGATCAGCGCCGGAGACGCCAGAGGATTGGGGTCCTGGAAACATTGCCGAACATACAGTCTTCTCGGCGTTGTTCCTTCTTCGGTGCGCGATCAGGCACGGTCGCCTGTGGGCAACCTGGTCGCGTCGAAATGGAATTCGCACCGTCTATGGCCCATTTCCAGCGACGTGCTTCACCGACATGCCGACAGCGGCCTTCTTAGAGACATCGGCATCACGATTGAAGAAGGGCCAAAAGATCAGCACTTATGCCATGACGTTTCCCAAGCCGCAGATGTTTGATTTAGGCGCACGTCCTGTCATCTACGGACTAAGCGGATCGGCGGCAGGCATACCTGCTGGAACTGACGGTGGCCGGCGAATGATGCCTGAGAAGATCCTTCCGACGCGAGAGCAGTACCGGTATGTCACCTACGCACCGACTGTCGGTCGGCGGAAAATCGACTGGACCCATGAGAGGGAATGGCGATTGTGCATGACGGATGAAGCCAAAGTTGCCAAGTTTGAAGCCGAGATAGAACAAGATGGCGTTGTCGAGCATGTCACAGATATTCCGGGTCTTGATCTTTACGGTGGCGATCTCAAAGGGATTGGAGTAATCGTAAACACCAAAGAAGAGGCCAGGATGGTGTTTCACGATGTGCTGTCGCTCGTAGATCGCACGCGCATCACCCCCGACACATTCGAATATGTTCTTGTAGCAGGTGACATCGCTTCGCCCGATTTACTTCGAGATCCTGACGAAGAAGCTGACGCCATCGGTGCGGCCACAATTGACCTCAGTGTCCACCTCGGACATAAAGACGACAAGGTTTTCGAAGCCTTACAGGTGCTGATAAAGCAGGTCAACGAGGAAACCCCGATAGTCGTCCCTGGGGAGCCGGGCACCTGCTGGCTTTGGCTGCCAGACAACGT
>JBBRHH010000640.1:0-3221 GCA_038222915.1 Tepidisphaerales bacterium | reverse complement strand
AGCAAGTACGCCCGCCAGATCTTCCAGGCCATGCGGGCTGTCTTCGCCGACATGGTTTCCGAAGTGCAGCGGTCGATCGGCTTCTACGCCTCGGTCCATCGCGATGCCCGCATCAAACGCATCTGCGCCCTTGGCGGCACCTTCCGTCTGCCCGGCCTGCAGAAGTATCTGCAGCAGAATCTCCAATTGGACGTCGAGCGCATCGACTCCTTCCGAGCCGGCGCTCCTGTTGACGGGAAACAGGCGACCGTTTTCTCGGAAAATGTCGTCTCGATGGCCGCCGCCTACGGGCTCGCCGCCCAGGCGATGGGCGAAGGCCAGATCACCAGCACCTTGCTCCCCGAGCGCATCCGGCGCGAAAAGATCTGGAAACAGAAAAACAAGTGGTTCGCGGCGGCAGCGGCCATGTTCGTCGTTGGATCTGGCGCGGCATTCGGCCGGTATTTCTTCGACAAGATGCAGTATGACCAGAACCAATCACTGCGAACGCAAATCGCCAACACTATCGCCAGTGGAGAAAAGCTGAGCGATACGTGGAAGAGGCAGGTCGAGGGCGTAGGCGCTCCTGACCGCCAACGGGTCCTCGAGGTCAGCGAACTGCTGAATTACCGCACGCTCTGGACCGACATCATTGCTGACATCCAGCACGCTTTGCCCAATCCCGCTTCGATCCCGGACTCCACCCCCCGGGCAAATCGCGATGAGATCATCTTCACGCACATTCAGCCGCAATATAAGTCGGACATAGGCGCGTTGATCGATCCGGCGCGCACGCCGGACGTTTATTTCAGCCAGCAGGCAGTTGCCGACGAAGTTTCAAGTTCTGCGCCGCCCGCCGTCACCCCGACCGGCGACACATCCGGCGGCGGAGGCGGCGACAAGCGAGGCTTTCTGCTCACACTCCACGGGTACACGCCCCATCCACTCGCCGGCAACGGCACCACGTTCATCAGCAACACGCTGATGACGAATCTGAAGAAATACACCATCGAGTTCGCAAACAAGAATCACCGGCAATTTTACATCGGCCGAATCGCGCTTGTGAAGACCGCGCCGCGCGTCTTGACGATGAACGCCTCGGCGATGCAGGGTCCGGTGAATGGTGGTGTCGTGCCTCCGGGCACGAACAATGGTCCGACGCCTGCTCAGTTGGACAAGCTGGCCAAAGAGGCCAACGAAGCCGCCAAGGAAACGGGCTTTACGCTGCTGGTGGCGATCGTTCTCGATCCCCCCGCTTCACCGGAACCCGCTTCTTCCGTTCAAACGACATCCCTGGGCAAGTAAACAACGCGCCCCGGCGCGAGGTGGACCATGGTTTTTGTAAAGAAGAATCTCCTGAGTCTTATTTGTGCGACAATCGCATTGATTGCGATCATCGCCACGTTCTTTCCGCTAGGCGGATATTTCACGGCCATGCGAACGACGATGACCGCCCGGGCTCAGGACGTCGGCAAAATCGATCGGTTGATGAAGCAGCCGCGCGTGCTTCCGGCCATCGATCTGCGGAATTTGCAAGCGCGACCGCTTGAGCAATTTCCAACGCAGAAAGTGATCGACTGGGGCACGCATCAGGCCGGCGACTTGAAGAAGGCCGCCGATCAGATGTTCAAGAAGGCCGTGGAGATCAATTCCAACAACATACAACCGCGAACACCGCGGGCGGCGCTTGTGGACGGAGTGCTTCCCGCCCCGACCGGCAACCCCGGCCCCGCACAGATCAACTTCCGAAACGCATACGATGACCTCATGCGGTCCTTCGCCCCGCCAGTCCCTGCAGCGACGGGTGGTGCAACGGGTACTCGCACGCCAGGCACGGCCGAGCCGGTTCAGCCGCCGGGAAAACTGGTCGAACGGCTGCGTGCCACCAAACCAGTGACCGCTGAGGAGATCAAGGCCGAACACGACAGAATCGTGGAGGACGTCAAGTCGCATAAACAAGAAGCGCAGGGGCAGATCGTCAACCAGGGTGCCCTCGATGAAGAACTGGCGATACGCACCGCATCGCTCGATCAAAAGATGCATGTCGAGCGGTCCAAAAACTTCATGATCTACCTGGATTCGACCGGACTGTATTACAACCCCTCGATGTTCGAATCGAAGCGCGCGGGCACGCCCCCGGCGATGGATGCAATCTGGAACGCCCAAGTGCAGGCGTGGCTTCAGGACGATGTGGTGCAGGCCATCATCGACACCAACGGCGCCGACTCCAATATCCAGACGGCTGTGGTCAAACGCCTCACGGAAATGCATCCGCGCGAAGGCTTTGGCTTTGAGGCCAGCGCCAATGCCACCGGTGCGGCGGCAAGCGCAGCGGGATCGTCCGGCTCAACGGGCAAATATGCCACCAATCCGACAGGACGTTCGACCAATGCGATGTACGACGTCGTGCGCTTCAGTTTCATCGCCTATCTCGATGCCACTAGAATGCTGCAGTTCAACAGTGAATTGGGTCACAACCGTTTCATCAATGTGATCCAGATGGACATCGTGGCCGTAGATCGTGCCGCCGACCAGGTTTCAAGCGGCTACTTCTACGGCGATGCGCCAGTGGTGAAGGTGACGTACGAATGCGAGGCGCTGTTCCTTCGCGATTGGACGAAGAAATGGATGCCCAAGGAAATCAAAGACAGGCTCGGCGTTGCCGATGACCGTTCGGCCGATGGCCGCTAGTTCAGCAATCCGCACAGCTTTGCGAGGTGCCCTATGCAGAAGAACAACGCTTTTCTTGACAAATATGTGGAATGGATCGGGCTGCTGATCGCCGTACTTTGGCTTGCCTACGTCGGCTGGGCGTATTGGGCCAGCCCGCCGGTTGTTGTGACCATGGCTGGTAAGAAGGTGGAACCGGGGACCATTGACGTCAAGATCAAGGAGGTCGCCGACCGTCTTGACGCGGCAATGAGCAAAGACGGAGTTCCCGCCATTGATGCGACCAAGCCGCAGGATACTTTCGCGAACGACATGGCGAAGGACGACAAGGCGGCGCTGGTCGATGGACGCCCGGTTTACGACAGTCGTGGCAAAATTCAGGTGGACGAGGGTCCGGGCAAGGTTGAACCGACCACAATTGTTAAGGACCTTCCAAATACCAAGAATTTTGGCGTGCCCGTTTTCATTGGCAGCACGTACGGACGCTCAATCGTAAAAGTTGGCGCACCGGCCGCTGTTGGCGGCGCAGCTGCGCCCGCTGGTGTTGGCGCAGCGCCAGTCATACCGGCCGG
>JBBRHH010000639.1:0-3224 GCA_038222915.1 Tepidisphaerales bacterium | reverse complement strand
ATCGCATTACGTTGTTCAAGCGCCGTCCGAAAGTCTGTTGAGGCATAGCGTTCGTAGCCGGCGCTGGTGAGATGAATCCAGCGGAGATTCGGAAGCGTCATCGCGGCGGCCGGATCGGGTTGGCCGAAGGCGATGTCGGCTTCGGACAGGCTCGGATCGGCCGCGCCATGGACGAGATTCGACGCGGCCTTTGAGCGGGCAAGAATCAACTGGTGCGGGCCGAGGTTTCGTTGCAGCAGTTGCATGGCCAGCTCGGGATACGCCATGTTGCACCAGATTTTCAATGGGCTTGAGCTCATGCGAATAGAGATACTCGTTTGAACGAGTGGGGGGAAGTATCATACCGGCCTATGCACGCCATGCCCGTTCTCGTTGTTGTCCTTTGCCTGTTGGCCATTGCGTATCGGTATTACAGCGCGTTCATCGCGGCACGGGTTGCCGTGCTCGATGATTTGCGCAAAACACCCGCGGTTCGAATTCACGATGGGCAAAACTATCATCCCACCAACAAGTGGGTGCTGTTCGGCCATCACTTCGCGGCAATCAGCGGCGCGGGGCCGTTGATCGGGCCGGTCCTGGCTGCCCAATTTGGATTTCTCCCAGGGCTCATCTGGATCGTTGTCGGCGTTTGCCTCGGCGGGGCGGTGCAGGATTTTCTCGTCTTGGTCGCAAGCATGCGGCGGGGCGGGAAAAGTCTCGGGCAGATCGCGTATGACGAGATCGGGCATGTGGCTGGCACGGCCGCGATTGCCGCGATTCTTTTTATCATCGTGATTGCACTGGCGGGGTTGGGCAAAGTCGTTGTGAAGGCGCTGGGCGGGGAGAGCGTAAAGTTCCCCAGCAACAGCCAGCTCGTGGTCCAGGGGCTGCCGGCTGTGGATGCACATGGCGTCTATTCCATCCCCGGCGGGGCCACGCTGGAATGGAACAAGCAAGCCTCGTCGATGGTCATCAACGAACAGTTTGCGATGAAGACCGTCGCGCCGGCCACCTGGGTAGCCAAAGGTGACGGGACTTACACTGCGACCATCCCAGCAGGATCAGTGCGCGTCGTGCCGGGATCATCGTGGGGAACTTTTACCATCGCCTGCACCATCCCCATCGCGTTCTTTGTCGGCGTGTACATGTACCGCATCCGCAAAGGCCGGGTCGTCGAGGCATCCATCATCGGCGGCGTGCTCACGCTCGTTGCGACGGTGGCAGGGGGCTATGTCGCGGCGCATAGCTACGGTGCATACTTCAATCTCACCACGACGCAGGTCATGGTCGCGATGGCGATCTACGGTTTCATTGCATCCGTGCTGCCGGTGTGGGTGCTGCTTTGCCCGCGCGACTATCTGTCGAGCTTCCTGAAGATTGGGACGATCGGGCTCCTCGTGATCGGAACGTTGATCGCAAATCCAAAGCTCGAAGCCCCAGCCTTCAACACCGCATTCTTTGGCGGCGGCCCGGTGGTGACCGGCAAAATTTTCCCCTTCCTGTTCATCACCATCATGTGCGGCGCGATCAGCGGATTTCATTCGCTCGTCAGCAGCGGTACGACGCCCAAGATGATCGGCAAGGAGAAGGACGCGCGGATGATTGGCTACGGCGCGATGTTGATTGAAGGACTGGTGGGCGTCGTGGCGATGATCGCGGCCTCCACGCTACCGCCCGCCGACTACTACGCGATGAACATCGATCTGGAAAAAGCACCAGGCTACCACGACCGGCTGGTCTCCATCGGCGCGGGTGTGGATCACCTGAATGTGTACGAGCAGCGAACCGAAGAATCCCTGCGCGGCCGAACCGGTGGGGGAGTCACGCTCGCGGTCGGCATGGCGCACATTTTTGATCAGGCGGCCGGCCGCTTTGCTTCGAGCATGCAGTGGCTTTGGAAATACTGGTACCACTTCGCGATCATGTTCGAGGCGCTGTTCATTCTGACCACAATTGATACCGGCACGCGCATCGGCCGATTTTTGCTGCAAGAGGTGGCGGGGAAAGTGAATCCGAAGCTTGGCCGGGCGGATTGGTGGCCAGGGGCGACGGTGAGCACGCTTTTGATCGTCGTCGCCTGGAGCTACTTCATCGATGCCAAGAGCTTCGCGGCCATCTGGAAGATGTTCGGCGTGGCCAACCAGATGTTGGCGGTGATTGCGCTGTCCGTCGTGTCAGTGGTGTTGGTGAATGAGGGCAAGCTGAAATACATCTGGGTCACGGTGGTGCCACTGGCGGTGGTGCTGACGACGACCGGCACGGCTGCGATCCAGTTGCTGGTGACCAACTGGAACACGCTTTCGACGCAGTTGAGCAAGGCCGGAACGCGCGACTGGACGCTGATTACCGGCCAATTAATCGAGGGCGGCCTGACGGCAACCATGCTGATTTGTGCGCTGATTGTGCTGGTCAGCGGAATTGTCCGGGTATGCGGTCGGCCGCGGGTTTCGCGGGGATTTGCGTTGGCGGTCGAGAATTAGTCGAACGGCCGGGTCGCCAATAGAACCACGGCGAACCTGCGCCATAAGTTGTGGGCAATCCGTGGACTCACATCAGCTTACCGGTATGCCGGGAGCCGATTTCTGAATTAAATCCGGTTTAGCGCAGGATTGACATTGCCCTGCGGAGGTTTATACTTTTCGCCCCACGACGCTTCCCGTGCGCCTGTTGTTTTGGCGACGGTTGAGTCGGGGCGTGGCAGGCCATCAGCGTCGACCGATCGATTATTTCGCTCTACGGCGTTTGGAGGATTGTCCGCTGGCATAGCTCAGTGGTAGAGCGCCACCTTGGTAAGGTGGAGGTCCAGGGTTCAAGCCCCTGTGCCAGCTCTGGCGGCATTCGGCATTTGGCGGCGTGCACGTCGAAGCTAAAAAGTTTCGGCGTGCCTGGCGCCTAATGTCGGATGTCGGTGACAGTTTTGGCGAGTGTTTCGCCAATGATAAAGCGGGCCGATCGACAGCGGCCCTGAAAACGAATCGTACAAAAGACGGTTCGGAGGTTTTGGACAATGGCAAAGGGAGTATTCGAGCGTAAGAAACCCCACGTGAACGTCGGCACCATTGGTCACATTGACCACGGCAAGACGACCCTGACGGCCGCTCTGGCGGCGCGTTCGGCGAAGCGATTCGGCACCACCGCCAAGGACTACAAGACCATCGCCAAGGGCGGCATCGATCGCGACGCCACCAAGACGGTCACCATCGCGGCTGCGCACGTCGAGTATGAGTCGGATCAACGCCACTATG
>JBBRHH010000638.1:0-3243 GCA_038222915.1 Tepidisphaerales bacterium | reverse complement strand
CATGCCGACGAAATCGATGAAATCGTCAAACCCCATTACCGCCAGCCGGTTGTATTGCTCGGCCATCGTCCGAATCGATTCGCGCGTGCAAAACGGCAGAAAAAGGTCCGTCAGCAATCGAATCTGCACCACCATGCCATGGATGGTCGTCGCCTCCAGCGGTTCGACAAAACCGCCGGAAAGTCCGATCGCGCACACGTTGCCCATCCACATCTTCTCAAATCGCCCCGGGTCGAATTTCAGCACGCGCGGATTTTCGCCTGGATCGACCCCCATTGCCCGCATCTCCTTTGCCGCGTCTTCCACGCTCGTGTATCGCGTCGAAAAAACGTATCCCCGGCCAAGGCGCTCCTGCGTCGGCACCTGCCAAATCCATCCATTGGTCATCGCTGTCGCCATCGTGTAATTAGGCACCGCCTGCCCCGGCGCATACGCCGTAAATGCCGGAATCGCCGCGTCCACCCGGATATAGTCGCTGTAGCTTTTCCACTTCGGCTGATACGCCTTGGCCAGCAGAAGCCGGTGAAAGCCCGAGCAGTCCAGAAACAAATCCCCGCTTACTTCCCCGCCCCCGCGCGTCCGCAGTTTCGTCACCTCGCCGCTCTCTGGATGCTGCTCGAACGATTCAATCACCCCATCCACATGCCGGATGTTCTTGCGCGAAACGGCGATCTCCTTCAGCCACGCCGCGACCTTCAGCGCATTGAAATGACACGACACCTTCGCATTCAAGTCATTGATGCTCCCATCCGCCTTGCGGAAGTGATCCGTCCGATTTGCCCGCATCAGTTGCGAATAAAGCTGCACTTCCCCCAGCCGCGCCCCCGACGCCGCCACCATCGCATAAAATTCCTCGAGATGGCACGAGTAATACGTCGCAAAATAGTCCGGCGGCGAATCAATCGGATTGATGTATTCCGTCCCCGGCCCCTGCCATTGCTTGAACCATACTCCGGTCTTATACGTCACATCGCATCGGCGGAAAAACTCCCCCAGGCTCAATCCATATTCATTGACAAATGAAAGCACCACCCCCGTCACACTCTCCCCCACGCCGATCGGCCCAATCACCTCCGGATCGATCACCGTAATCTGCTTCTCAGGAAACTTCGCCCCAATGGAAATCGCCGCCATCCATCCCGCGGTGCCGCCGCCCACGATGACAATCTCTTTCATCACAACCTCCGAAAAGACCAGCCACCATTCCGCGCGAAAGCAGAGTCGACACGCAGTGTACCCGATGGCATGCGCGCCGTCGCACCGCGGGAGTGAAGGTGCGGATCAACCGAAAGTCGAGAGGTCCTGTCGTCGGGCACTTGGAGATGCCCTTGAGGCGACCATGAGATGCCCCCAACCTATTTGCGCCATGGCCGCCCCTTCAAGGCCCCGCATCCCCCGCATCCCCCTCCGGCCACCACGTGAAATCCGCCAGCGTGCTGTCCCAGTTCTTCCGAATCTGCTCCCCATCCTCCGGCTTGCCCTTGCTCAATCTGCGTTGAACAACACGCCGCTGCAGGGCGGCCGCGTTCTTACGATCGCCGAGCACCCGCGCCGTACCGTCGGATGCCTCCGTCAGCACAGATTCATCGTTCGCAACCGCGTCCTGATCCGCCAGGCACTCCTTCAACGCCGCGGCGAATGCCGTCGCATTGCCGGTCATCAGCGCCAACTTCATCACCGCATGACGCGCGTTAAAACTCCTGCGCTTGTAGTCCTCTTCGATCGTCTTCCTGTAACCGGTCGTTGCGGCCTCCGATTCCTCAAATCGCTTTTTCTCACTCGCGCTCACTGAGGGTGAAGCAGCCGCTTTCAAGTAAATCTGCTCCTTCTCGTTCTCATACGCGATCTCTGTTTCATACCGCTTCTTCTCCAGCGCCGGCCCCTGCGAAAGCTGATCCAACGCTTTCTGCAGATCCCGTTGCTGGAGGGCTATATCCGATTGCGCCGTCATGCGCGCAAACGGAACATCATACGCATCGTTGATCTTCAAGAGCTTCTGATACAGCGCCCGATATCCAACCCATTGCTGGGCGTCGATCGCCGCGTCATGCGGATCGGTTGGCGGCTTTTTCAAATGATCTTCAGCCTCCTGAAGCGATTTCTCGTTGGGCGCTCGCGAAAGGGCATACGCAGCCAGCTTGTCCGCCAGGCTCTTCTCCAGGCTCTTCACGCCCTGCGCCGCGCTCTCCACCCAGTTCGCCGCCAGCGGCAATTTGATCTTCCGCGTCACCGTCAGCCCCTCGCTCTCCGCCGTCAATGTCACGTCTTCCGACGCCCAGGGCGGGATATCGATCCGCGCAAAAGCCGTGTTGTAGAGAATCCGTCCAAAGGTCCGCGTCCCTTCTTTCCGCGGCGTCCAGTAGTGATACACCAGGCTGCCGGCCCGCACTGTGATGTGCGCATTCCAAAACTGATGCTGTTGCTCGTCGAGCGCCATCGCCACATTCAACGTGTGAAATCCCCCGGCCTGCTTGATTTCCACCTCGTCGTCTTTCACACCATCGATCCGAATCACTGCCTTCGTCCCCGGCTCAATCACATTCGACCGCGTCTCCTGCCCATGTTCTATGACCACGTCCTTCGCGTCCCACACCACGGGCATTTCACCGACTTGATAAAAAAGCGGCTTGTGCGGAATAGCGCTTTCACCCGGTCCGATTTGCCCGTCAAAAAGGGCGAGCTGGTTCGGCCCCAGCTTGTAATTCGCCTGCGAGGAAGTGTGGTCCGAATGCCGCTCCCCCGCCTTCATCGGCGGCCCGGCAACCGCCGTGAACGGGCCGCCCGCCGCCTGTGCCCAGTACAGCGTGTACTGATAACCATGAAACGGTCCATTCAGCGGCCCGCCGGTCAAATTGATCTTGAATGGCGCAGGAGCCGTCACGACGATGCAATTCGAAATCGGGCCCTGCGGTATGTGATGCCATTCAATTTTCGCCGCCTCCGCCTCCTGCCGAAGCGCGATGCTCAGCGGATAATTCCGGCCGTCGATCGTATCCGCATATCCCACTACCACCAGAAAAACATTCGCGCCGGTGCGGGCCAGATCGCTGATCTTCAGCGTGTGCTTTCCGTCCGCAAAGGTCGCGCGAACCACCTTGATGTCCTTGCCGTCATAGCGCGCGATTCCCTGCAGCGACACGTCCTCGGAGGCCGCCGGAAGGCTCACTTCCAGAACGGAGTTGGGCGTGATGCCCGGCGGCTTGGCAATTGAAAAACATCGAATCCCACCGCGGCCGCCCACCC
>JBBRHH010000637.1:0-3274 GCA_038222915.1 Tepidisphaerales bacterium | reverse complement strand
CGGTCGGCTTGAAGAAGAAGCTGGGAATCAAGGATGCATTGCGTCATCTCGGGATGGATTTCGAGGGGTCGAACCATCGGGGGCTTGATGACGCAAAAAATATTGCACGAATCGTCCGGTGGGCTTGCATAGGTTGCTGATCGCCGATATCGAGTCGCGGACTTGATCAAGCCAAAATCTCCCGCACGATCTTCCCCTCCACATCCGTCAATCGAAAATCCCGGCCGGCGTACCGGTACGTCAGCTTTTCGTGATCCAAACCGAGCAGGTGAAGGATCGTAGCGTGCATGTCATGGATGTGGACTTTGTTGTCCTGCGCGTAGAACCCGAATTCATCGGTTTGTCCAAATGAAGTACCGGGTTTCAGCCCTGCGCCGGCCAACCACCAGGTGAAGCCGTGCGGGTTGTGGTCTCTGCCGTCGCCGCCTTGGCCTGTCGGGGTTCGGCCGAACTCGCCGCCCCAGATGACTAGTGTGTCGTCGAGAAGGCCCCTTACTTTTAAGTCGCGCAACAAGCCGGCGATGGGCTTATCCGTTTCCTTGGCCAGCTTGGTGTGCTGGGCTTTTAAATCGCCGTGGGAGTCCCAGTAATTGTGGCTGCACTGGATGAAGCGGACGCCGGATTCGGCGAAGCGTCTTGCCAGGATGCACTGCTGGGCGATAAGCTCAGTGGGCTTTTCGTCCATGCCGTAGAGATCGCGGGTGGCCTTGGTTTCGTTGGAGAGGTCGAGGAGGCCGGGCGCTTCGGTCTGCATGCGAAAGGCAAGCTCGAAGGACTGGATACGCGCTTCGAGCTGGGCGTCGGGGCCGGTCGCGGCGATCTCGTTTTGGTTGAGCTCGCGGAGCATGGCCAGCTCGGACTGGCGCACATCGGTCGGAATGTTTTTGTTGGCGAGATTGGTGATGCGTGCGCCCGACGCGTCGACATTCAATCGCGTGCCCTGGTGGATGGCGGGGAGGAACGCGGAGCCGAAGTTCTGCACGCCCCCGTGGCCTAGCGTGGGGTTCATGGTGATGAAGCTGGGCATGTTCTGGTTTTCGCTGCCCAGGCCATAGCTGATCCAGGAGCCCATGCTGGGGCGGACGAAGGTGTCGGAGCCGGTGTGGATTTTGAGGAGCGCCCCGCCGTGCGCTTCGTTGGAGCCCCAGAGAGATTTGACGAAGGTGAGATCGTCGACGCATTGGCCGACGTGGGGGAAGAGCTCGCTGACGTATGCGCCGCTGTTTCCGTATTGGGAGAATTTCCACGGGCTGCCCAGGAGGTTGCCGGTCTGCGAAAACTGAACGCGCGGCTTGGCAAACGGCAAGGGTTTGCCGTGGTCCTGCTGAAGCCGCGGCTTGTAGTCGAAGGTGTCGACGCTGGAGGGACCGCCGTGCATGAAGAGGAAGATGACGCGCTTGGCCTTGGGGGCGAAGTGGGGGGCGAGGGTGGAAGCGTTGCTTGAGTTGGCGAGCAGATCCATCAATGCAAGTCCGCCGAAACCGGCGGCGCAGCGGCGCAGCATTGACCTTCGCGACAGCGACGGGCGGGGATTTCGGTGGTCGATCGGGTTCATATCAGTGAATGTAAATGAATTCGTTGGCAGCGAAGAGCACCCGAATGAGGCTGGCCCAGGCGGTTTTTCTGTCCGCCTCGGATTCGGTCGGGTTCAGGGTTTTCAAATGACTGATGGCACGTGCGACTTCCGCGGCCGTTGCCGGGCGCGCGTAGAGCACCTCGTAAGCGGCGGCGATGCGGGTCGCGTCGTCCTGATCCGGCGTGGCGAGGAGATGCCCCGCGAGCAGGTCGGCCTCCTTGCTCACCAACTGGCTGTTAAGCATAAAGAGTGCCTGCTGGGGGACGATGGTGGCCGAGCGCTTCGGCGTGTGCACGCCGGCGTCGACGTAATCGAACGTGTTGAACATGTCATACATCCGGCTGCGGACGATCGGAATGTAGAGAGCGCGGCGGGTGGAGTTGAAGACTTCATCGTTATCCTTGATGCCGGTGTACTTGTCTTTTACGGCCATCGGAAGTGCGCCGCCCACGGCGCGATCGAGATTGCCGCCGGCGGTGAGAAGCGAGTCTCGGATCGATTCGGCCTCGAGCCGTTGTCGATTCTGCCGCCAGAGAAGTTGGTTCTCGGGATCGCTCTCGGCGCTGTGCGAATCGACGGTGCTGGCGCGTTGATAGGCGCTCGTCAGCATGATGGCGCGGTGGAGCGATTTGATGGACCAGTTGTTCTGAATGAACTGGGCGGCGAGGAAATCGAGAAGCTCGGGATGGGTGGGAAGAGCGCCGCGCAAGCCGAAATTGGAGGAGGAGCTGACGAGGCCGACGCCAAAGTGGCCTTGCCAGATTCGGTTCACCATGACGCGGGGGGTGAGTGGGTTGCCGGGATTCGTAAGCCACTGCGCGAGTTCAAGCCGGCCGCTGTGCGACGGCGGGATGGCCGGCGGCGGAAGACGGGCGGCAAGAACGGCCGGAAAGCCGCGCGGCGTCGCAACGGCGGCGGGGGAGAGGTGGCTGCCGCGTTTGAAGATGGGAACGTTCTGCGGCTTGTCGTCGGCAACGGCCATCGCCCGCGGCGGAGTCGCCGGCTTGGTGGCGGCGCTGGCTTTGGTGGTCGGAGTTGTGGTTGGGTTTGATACTTTTGCGATAAGTGGCGCTTTTTCCAAATCGCGTTCGTTCCACATGGAGACAAAGGCAAGGTCGGCCATCGACTTGGTGCTTTTGAATATCCCGGCCAGCGCGTAATAGTCGGCCTGGGAGATCGGGTCGAACTTGTGGTCGTGGCAACGGGCGCAGCCGAGGGTGAGGCCGAGAAAGGTCTGTCCGACAGTGTCGATCTGTTCGTCAACGAGATCCATCACCAGCTTGGGCTTGTCCTGCTCGGCCAGCATCTTCGGGCCCAGAAGGAGAAAGCCGGTTGCGATGAGATTGTCGCGCCTGCGCTCCTGGCTGGACGCAGTGTCGCCTTCGGGCAGGAGATCGCCAGCGATCTGCTCCGTGATGAATCGGTCGTAAGGTTTGTCCGCATTGAAGGCGCGCACGACGTAATCGCGGTAACGCCAGGCGTTGGTGTAGGCATAGTTTTCGTCAGCGCCGTTGGTGTCGGCGTAGCGTGCGAGATCGAGCCAGTGGCGGCCCCATTGTTCGCCGTACTGCGGGGTGGCGAGGAGGAGGTCGACGACTTTGGCGAAGGCGTCGGGGGAAGTGTCGTTGAGGAACGTGGCAACCTCGGCCGGGGAAGGGGGGAGGCCTGTCAGGTCGAAGTAGGCGCGGCGGATAAGCG
>JBBRHH010000636.1:0-3284 GCA_038222915.1 Tepidisphaerales bacterium | reverse complement strand
TCCACCGCCAATCTTCGCGAGAAACTCTCGGCCTTCATCACATACTTCAACAACACGATGGCCAAGGTGTTTCGCTGGACGTACAAAGGCAAGCCGCTCACAATTTGAATGCGATGGAACTTCAGCCGCAGTGATCTAGCGAGATCCAACCTTTTTTGAATTTGCTCATCGAAACCCTGTCTAACCGAGCGAACGTAGATCAGTTGGGGCGATTATGGTCGGATCGATTTTAATATCAATATTTATTTCGAATAATTAACTTTTGCTCGGACGATTGACGGACGCGACATTTGGATCTGGATGCTATATTAACTGTCCGCTGTCGCGGCGTTCCACTACTTCGGTTATGCAGACTGACGGCGGGGAAATCACTTTTTGTCGTAGCGGCCCTGGGGTGTTGCGCTCGCGCCGCCTTCTCGCTTCCAGGGGATGTCGGGGTCTTTTGTGAACGTGTCGGCGGCCTGTTCGATGCAGTTGTGGCAGGCGTAGGCCTCGGGATGGTTGGCGTGGGTCCAGCGAGAGACGGTGCTGGGGATTTTGTCGCGCAGGCAGAGCGGGCAGGTGTAGATTTCTGAGCCGAGGGTTTGGTGATCGATTGCGATCTTTACGCATTCCAGGCAGATGATCGAGCCGCGGTGGCCTTCGATGGCGGGGAATTGGCCGTCCCAGTCGGTGCCGCAGAAGTTGCAACTGACGATGAGGCCGCCTTCTTCGATTCTTTGAGCCATGGGTGAAGAGTCCGTGAAGGAAGTGCTTTGAAGTGCAAAAGCGGGCGGAGTTTAGCGGCGTGGGCGGTTTTTGCAATGAAATTGGGTGATTGGAAGGGGCCGGGGTTTTCGATGTATTAATGGCTGGCGCATCTTTATTCTCCGTGGCGGGCCGTTATACTGCGCGGAGTCGGCAGGACGCCGGCAAAAGGAATGGGACTACGCATGGATGCGAATCACTCCCTGGGTCAACCCCGTGTTCAAATCTCACGATCTGCGTTGCTGCACAATGTGGCGACGGTGCGCCGCCAGTTGCGCGATGGCGTGAAAATCTGCGCTGTGCTGAAGGCGGATGCTTATGGGCATTCGGCTGCACTGGTGGCGGATGCGCTGTGCAATTATTCATCGACGGGCGCGGAAGCGCCGGTGGTGGATGCGCTGGCCGTTGCGACCATTGAGGAAGCGATCGCGCTGTGCGAGGTCGATGTTCCGGTGATGGTGCTTCGGCCTGTCGAGAATGTCTACCTTGGGCGAGAGCGTGACAAACTGGAGGCGGCCATTCATGAAGGATGGACGCTGACGGTCTGCTCGCCGGAAGCGGCGGGGGATGTTGCGCGGATTGCTGCCAAGTGCGGCGTTCGAGCGCGGGTGCAAGTCATGCTGGATACCGGTATGGCGCGCGAGGGTGCGCCGTTGGATTCGGCCGAGAGGGTTTTCCGTGCGATCGAGGCGCATGCTTCGTTGCGGCTGGTGGGAGTGTGCACGCACTTTGCTAATTCCGAGAGCTGCGACGATCCGCTGACGACTGAACAGTTGAAGCAATTTGATGCCGCGACTTCGATGCGGGCCTGGAAGAGTCCGGCGCTGGTGCGGCATGCCGCCAATACGGCGGCGATGTTTTTCTGCCCTGAGTCGCAGTTGGACATGGTTCGGCCGGGGCTTGGGCTTTATGGGATCGATCCGAGTGGTTGGCCGAATGCCGATCGATCGCTCAAGCCGGTTCTGAAATGGACGGCCCGCCTCCACATGGTGCGCACCGTGCGCAAGGGAGAGAGCATCGGATATGGGCAAACCTGGACGGCCAATCGCGATACGCGTATTGGGCTTGTGCCGGTGGGTTATGCGGATGGTTATCTGCGGGCGTTTTCTAACCGCGCGGCCATGATGGTGCATGGCAAGGCGGTGCCAGTGGTGGGGCGGGTGAGCATGGATTTCACGACGATTGATTTGAGCGGTGTGCCCGAGGCTGAGGGCGGGGATGTGGTGACGATTTTAGACAACAATGCGCGATCACCGGCGAGTGTTTACACGCTGGCGAACATCGCCGACACCGTTCCATATGAAATATTCTGCCGAATTGGCGCGCGGGTGGCCCGGGTTGGCGTTGAGCCTTCTGTTGTAGAGGATGCGCTGACGGCGGATGAGCCGGGAGTGCAGCGGGACTCGGCATAGCATAACCTCCGGTTGAACATTCAACCGGAGGACGCTTGGCCTATCACGGTTTCGATATCAGCGGGAAAGTTTGTTTCATCGCCGGCGGAACGAGCGGCATCGGGCGATCTATTGCGGTGGGTTATGCGCAGGCCGGGGCGCGGGTGGTGGTGGGGTCGACCAATCCGGAAAAAGTGGCGGCCGCCAGTAAAGAGCTTGGCGAAGGACATGCCGGCGTGCAGATGGACGTCGCCAATGCGCAGAGCGTGCAGCAGGCGGTGGACTTTGCGGTGAAGAAGTTTGGCCGGATTGACGCGCTGGTGAATGCGGCCGGCGTCACGAAAATTACGCCGACGCTGGAACTTCCGCTCGAGGAGTTCGAGCGGATCATGCGGATCAATCTGACGGGGACTTTCCTCACCTCGCAGGCGGTGGGGCGGGTGATGAAGGAGCAGACGCCCGATGCTCACGGGGTGCGTGGGGCGATTGTCAACATTGCGTCGCTTTCGTCGTTCGTCGGATTGGAACGGGCGCTCGCCTATGGCTGCTCGAAGGCGGCCGTCATGCATCTGACGCAGAGCCTGGGAAATGAGTGGGCGCCGATCGGCATTCGGGTCAACGCGATTGCGCCGGGTGTATTTCCGACGGAGTTGAACCGGAAGATCATTGAGGGAACGCCGCGGGGGGACTGGTTCAAGAAGCACACACCGATGGGCCGATTTGGCAATACTGAAGAATTGGTCGGGGCGGCGATTTATCTGATCTCGCCTTCGGCGAGCTTTACGACGGGTGAGACGATCAAGGTGGACGGAGGTTATCTCGCGAAAGGGGTGTAATTGCGATCGCTACTTAGGCGGAGTCATCGCTTCGCCATCGCAGGTGACCGGTGCATCATAGGCCCGTGGGATGGGGGACTTTTTCCATCAATTCGGCGGAACCTTTCGGCGCATTGCGCGTCAGACGGGGACGGCATGGTCTTGGATTGCCGGGTTTTGACGAGGATTCTTCATGAAACGATTGATTACTTCGGTGTTGACGTGTTTGCTGGCGGCGGCGCTGTGTTTGAGCGCTACTACGCAGCCTGCGAAGGACCAGGGGGCTCGGCGGGCGGGGGCCGAGAAGCTGGTCAGGGACGGCAACTGGAAG
>JBBRHH010000635.1:0-3307 GCA_038222915.1 Tepidisphaerales bacterium | reverse complement strand
CGCAATCGCCGCATTGATATCCAGCCGCGCATACGTCTGATTCGACACGGCATCGTAGTACTGCTTGCCGCTGTCCTTGATGATCGAAATGATCTGCGCCGGCGTTAGGCTCGGGCTGATCTGCTTCAACAGCGCCGCCGTCCCCACAACATGCGGCGTCGACCAGCTCGTCCCCACCGCGAAGTTCGTATAAATCGGTTTGTCGTTCGCGTCGTCATACGTCAGCGTCGCGTTCACGCCGGGCGCAAGCACGTCCAGCCCGTTCCCGCGCTGGTCTTCCGACCACATCTTGTCGCTGATATCAATCGCGGCCGTTCCATACACCTCCGGTGCCAGCGCCGGATACTCAATCGGCTGGTTCGGACCGCCATTGCCCACCGGCGACGCGATAAACACACCCGCCGCGTACAGCGTCGCCAGCTCGTTCTTGTAAACCGTCGGCGTAAACCCGCTCCCGATGAAGTCGGTGATGTTCACCGCCACAATGTTGTATTTCACCCGGTTTGCGATGACCCAGTCCAGCGCCTGCTTCACGCCGGTGCTGCTGTTCTGCCGCAGCGAAATCAAATTCACCTTCGGCGCAATCCCCTGATAATACTTGCCGTTCCACGTATACGGATCGGCCGCCAGAATCCCCGCCACCCCAGTCCCATGCGGCTCAAGACCCTGCCCGATATTCGGATCAGCATCGTTTTGATAAAAGTCGTACCCCGCCTCCACCTTAAATCCCGGTCCAAACCCCTTCCCCAGCGACGGATGGTTGTAATCGATCCCCTTGTCGATCACCGCGATCGATTCGCCCGCCCCCGTCAGCCACGGATAATTCGCGACGGCCGCATCCTGCCCGATCAGATGTGGAAAATCGCCCCATGCGGCATGGAAAAACTGCCTCGCCTCCAGCGACTCCAGATAGACGAGGTTCACCAAAGGTTTACGCAAATTCTTCATATCTGTAGGCCCTCCGGCCGAGCATACTATAGCGGGTGGTTACACGATTTTGTGAGTGGGTTGCACCTCCAACCACTCACCAATCCCCCGTTTCGAAGCATCCGGGCCCAGAATAAACCGCCCGAACGCGAAGTTCACCCTCCAGAGTGAACTTGGGCAACACCTGCCGACCAGGCGACAAAACCCAATCCGGCCGCTTCCAATACAACAGGAAGCCATTGCCCGACAGTCTAAACGCAGCCGCCAGCCAAACGTTGGCCCGCCGTCCTGCCATACACAACATGACACCCCAGTGAAGAAAAACAATGCGACAAACCCACGGATTCACCCTCCCCAATTCCACCGACCCGTCGCCTGCCAGCCTGCCTATGCCTCTCGGAAGACTCAGCACGCGACCAACGATTCGAACAATTTACCTTCCCGTTGAGAATCTACATTGACATATTCCTATATAGGAATATAAATAACTCACATGGCCCGTGCTGCTACTACCCTTGATTCATTCAACGCCGTGGCTGAGCCCAAGCGCCGGTACGTGCTTGAAGCTCTCGCGGACGGCGAGATGCCGGTTGGCGATCTGGTGGGGCGGCTCGGTTGGCCGCAGCCTATGGTGTCAAAACACCTGGGGGTCTTGAAGGAGGTGGGTCTCGTGAGCGTGCGACGCGATGGACGGCAACGCCTCTATCGGGTCAACGGGGAAAAGCTCAAGACGATTTACGACTGGGCAAAGATGTTTGAGCGCTTCTGGGCACACCAACTGCTGCGCATCAAGGAACAGGCGGAACGAAAGAATAAGGAAAAACCAATTAACCACTTTGAAAGGTAGGATGCACAATGCCCGCTGGCACGTCAGTTAAACAGGAACAGATTCAGACGTTGTTGATTCAACAGGAGATTGAGATCGCCGCGCCGATTGAGACGGCGTGGGAGGCCGTGCTCGATCAGATGGGTCCCAAGAGCGAAATGCCCGATGGGAAGCCGTTTCCCTTCAAACTGGAAGCATGGCCGGGCGGGCGGTTTTACCGCGATCTGGGCAATAGCAGCGGGCATCTGTGGGGCCACGTCCAGGTGATCAAGCCGCCGAAGCTGCTGGAGATCTGGGGGCCGATGATGATGTCGTATCCCGCCGTCAACCACCTTCAGTATCGCCTTACTTCTGAGGGAGAAACAACGCGGCTGCAACTGACTCATCGCGCCATGGGCGTCTTCGATGAGCAGCATCGCGAAGGGATGACGCAGGGTTTTGCATTCTGGGTCAAGCGGATGAAGGACTTGGCCGAAGGGCGCGCGAAATAGCCCGTAAACAACTTGAGGAGACTGTGATGAACAAGCAACCCATCGTATCCAGAGAACAGTGGACTGAAGCCCGCACGGCCCATCTGGTGAGGGAGAAGGAGAACACGCGCCAGCGGGATGAGCTGGCGCGCGAGCGGCGGCAACTGCCGTGGGTGCGGGTGGACGAGAAATACCTCTTCGACACGCCGGAGGGAAAGGTGACGCTGGCGGACCTGTTTCGCGGCAAGAGCCAATTGATCGTGTACCACTTTATGTTCGGGCCCGACTGGGCCGAGGGGTGCCCGAGTTGCTCGTATGTGTCGGATAGTTTGAACGGCTCCGTGCCGCACCTGAGGGCTCGGGATACTTCACTTGTAATGATCTCACGCGCTCCGATCGGAAAGATCGAGGCCTTCAAAAAACGTATGGGCTGGCAGTTCCCGTGGGTCTCCTCCTTCTCCAACTCGTTCAATCACGATTTTGGCGTTTACTTTACGCCCGCGGAGAAGGCGAAGGAGAAGGTTTACTACAACTACACGATGCAGCCTTTCCCAAGTGATGAAGCGCCTGGGGCAAGCGTGTTCTACAAAGATCCTGCGACCGGGGAGATCTTTCACACCTACTCAACCTACGGGCGCGGACTCGACGCGATGATTAGCACCTACGTGTTGCTCGATCTGGTGCCCAAAGGCCGCGATGAGGATGCGCTTCCTTTCGACATGCAGTGGGTCCGCCATCACGACAAGTACGAATCGGGCGAACTTTTGGATGCGGACAAGCCGTACTGGCCGAAGACGGCGCAAGCGCCCGGATGCTGTCACTTGGCGCAGGAGGCGAAAAAATGAGCAAGCGAAGCTGCTGTCGTGAGGCCGGCCGGTGGATTGTGCCGAGCCTCGGTTTAGTGCTCGTTCCCAAGTGTCCGATGTGTATCGCGGCGTATGTTGCCGCGATCACGGGGGTGGGTGTGTCGATGCCGATGGCTGGGCGGATCCGGATCGGGCTCTTGATGTTGTGTATCAGCGCACTGGCGTTTGTTGCGGCACGCGCGGGGGTTCGGTTTGTAAACGTCATCCGGGGACGCGGT
>JBBRHH010000634.1:0-3327 GCA_038222915.1 Tepidisphaerales bacterium | reverse complement strand
ATAGCTGCACTTCCTCCGGCGTGATGCTGCTGCGCCACTCCTGGATCGGCTCGCGCTGCACCTCCGAAGTCATCATGTCCCGCGCCAGGTCGCGGATGATCGTCGCGTTCTTAAAATCCCACCGCTTGTGCTCCGCATTCCACGCCGCCGATTGCGCCGTGATCAGCGATCGCTTGTGCCCCTCTCCCTGCAGGATGGCGATCCCCTCCATCGTTGGCGGGTTGTCCGTCGGGAAAAACCGCCGCGCCAGCAGCAGCCCCTTGTCGCTGTCCTGCATCGCCCGGATCGGATACGAGTTGCGCGTCACATCGCGCACCTCGTCGTGCTTGCGCTCCAGCTTCGGAATAATCTGCGGAATCACCAGTTCCTGATCCACCAGCAACAGCGCGTTCAGCATCAGCGCACAAAGAATCATCGGCGCAGCCACCCGCAACAGCGGCACGCCGGCCGACAACAGCGCCGAAAGCTCATTGAAATGGCTCAGGCGGATCAGCGTAAAAGCGGCCGCCACGATTGGGATAATTCCCGACAACTGCACAAAATAAAGAAACGACTGATAGAAATAATAATCCCCGGCGTCCCGGATAAACCCCACCATCGTCTCCAGGCTGCTCTGCGTCGTCTGCTTCTCCATGTTCAGCAGCTCGTCGAAGTTGAACACCATGTCCAGCACGATGTACAGCCCGACCAGCACCAGAAAGCTGACGATATAATTGGTGAGAAAAACGCGGATGATGTAGCGGTCCAGGATCTTCATACGGCGGCCGACTCTATCGTCTGTGGGTGGTCAATCAGGTTGCCAGCAGATGACGAATAACCCCCGCCATCCGGGCAATTCCCTCGTCAATCTTTTCCAGTGCGACATGCCCAAAGCTCAGCCGCAGGTGGTTCTCCGGAAAGTGTCCCTGCTCGTCGGCGTGAAAGCAATATTCCCCCGGCACATACAGCACGCCGGCCTTCACACACTCCCCAAACATCCGCCCATCCCGCGAAGTGTTGATCCGCTCCGGCAGCGTCATCCACACATAAAGCCCCCCATGCGGATGCGTCCAGTGAATCCCGTTCCCATCGCCAATCCCCATCCCTTCTGTTCCCTGTAGCGGCATGTGCTTCTTCAGTGCCGCGATCATCTCGTCGCGTTTCTTCCGATACCCGGCCCGCAAAATCTCCCCATGCGCCGCATAAGTCCCGTCGGCCATCGCCTCCAGCAAGATCTGCTGCGCCAGATGGCTCGACCCAAAATCATGGCTCCCCTTCTGATGCACCACCGCCTCCAGCAGATCGCCCGGCATGGCCGTATACCCCGTCTTCAAGCCCGGCGCAAACGGCTTCGAAAACGTCTGCGTCAAAATCGTATACCGGTTGTCCGGATCAAACGACTTGATCGAAGGCAATGACGGCCCGTCATAAAGCAGCTCGCGATAGGCCGCATCCTCCAGGATCAATATCCGATGGTCCCGGCTAAACCGCTTGGCAATCTCCAGGAGCCGCGGCCGGCGCGCCGCCGACAACGTCAGCCCGGTCGGATTCTGAAAAAAGCTCGTGCAGTAAATGAATTTCACCCGCCCCAGTTCCCCAGACTTGTCCAGCCCCTCCAGCAATCTCCCCACGGCCTCCACATCCATCCCTTCCTCATCCATCGGCACCGTCCGCACATCCGCCCCCAGCGACTGCAAGCTCCCCGCAAAAACAAAATAGCTCGGGTTGGCCGTGATCACGATATCGCCCGGGTCCAGCAGCACATCGCCAATCAGATAAAGCGCCTGCTGCGACCCGGTGGTGATGACCATATCCTCCGGCGTCAATCCCATCGCCGCCGCCGGCTTCTTCTCCAGCCCCGCCAGGTGCGAAAGCACCTTCTCCCGAAGCGCCGCCAGCCCAAGTGTCGTGTCGTAATTCAACGCCGCCCGCCCCCGCACCGGATCGGCCAATATCTTCTGCGCCAGCGTCGCACAGGCATTCACCGGCAGCGTAAGCGGATCCACCAACCCGGCCGCAAAGCTGATGAGCGAAGGATTCGCCAGCGCCGTGGCAATCAGCGAGCTGATAGGCGATTCGGTCGTCCGAATCGCCTTGGCCGAGAGAAAAAGAGGCGGAATGTCGCGCGCGTTCTGCATGGTGGTTGGTTAACCGGCCATGCTAGCGGTGGGGGGGCGGGATGTGAAGCGACGGACGCCACTTCTACACGGTAGCGTCGCGCCCTTGTTGTCCCTCGCCCTTCGGCCGGGAGAGGTTGGGTGATGGCGACTGACGGAAGGTGCCGCGCACCAACGAAATTGGTGCAAGTCTGTTCGGCTGAACTATAATATCGCGATGGGACTTCCAAAGTACGCGTTGCTCGCAGACACGACTTTACGAGGGCGGCTCGCGACTCTGCGCGCCTCCGTGACCCCCATTTTGGCAGGCAATTTCTTGCCACAATTCACGGATCACTCAGTCGATCATTCGGACCGACTTTGCGATCTAATTGATAAACTCGCGGCACCTCTCCCATCTATCTCGCGCCTCACAGACGATGAAACCTTCATACTTTATGCAGCCTGCTATCTGCACGATGCGGGACTCCAGCAGCAACGCGCCGGTGAAAGTGGAATAGTGCGTACGTTTATGCGGCGCACAGAGTTTGATGGCAGAAATTGGAACGACTTGAACATCGAGACACGTCGTCAAATAGTCAGAGCGGAGCACCACCGCATTTCTGGTGAAATGGTTCAGCAATCAATAGACGCTGCAGAACCCGTCGTCGGCATTCAACTCACGCAAGATTGGCATCCGGGACAGATAGCCAGTCTTTGTGTCGCTCACTGTCTGGATACGACCAGCAGTGAGTATGGCGAGCTCACGAAGGATTGGGGTAATGTCCGAATGTCTCTCTTGAGCGCGCTCCTACGGCTTGCGGACATCCTGGACGAATCAAGACGACGGAGCCAGCTTTACCTCCAACGTACACGTGAACTGGACCTCGAATCGCGGATGCACTGGTGGCGCCACTACTACGTTGCAGATATCGAGATAAATCCCGAGAAACGCCACATCACGTTGTGGTTCGACTTTCCGCCGAGCAGAAGGGCTCAATACGGTGAAATGATCCCTCCGCTCCAGATGCCTTGGATACAGGCGGAGTTCGCGCGGCACAACGCTACACTCGCACCATATCACCTCAACTGGCACTTCCAGTCAGACGAATCACCGATTGCGCAAAGTGTGGCGCAGGTGATGGACGATGACCTCGAACGATTCATTCTTGAGAAACTCGCCAAGCGGCGCGAAGAACTGGCGGAACAAGATCGCCTTGTGCTCCTCGACCAACTCAAGGTGGTTCGTCCC
>JBBRHH010000633.1:0-3337 GCA_038222915.1 Tepidisphaerales bacterium | reverse complement strand
GCTGTAATCCGCCCGCCAGGTCAGGCCATCCGTGCGATAGCTCACCAGCACATCCTGCGGCCCTGGCCGTTTGGAATCCAATTTCCAGTACAGCGTCGGCCGGCTCACCACCCGCCCGGCAATGTTAAACAGCTTGATCTCGGTGATATCGCTGTTCCGCGGCACCAGCTCAATGGGCATCTGCTTGTTGCGTGTTTCAATCACCAGGTGCGCCTGATCAAACGAAAGCAGCCGGCCTTCCTTGGTCTCCGACTTCTCTTCCTTGGGCACCTTGCGGTTGATCAAAATCGTCTGCCCGATGTACCGCTGCAGCATCTTCTCCGGCAACGAAACATCATAAGCAAAGCTCTGCTCGGCCACCGATGTCGTATCCGCGCTCAGCGACTTGAACGTAACCGTCGTCGGATCGATCGAAGACGGAATATCCGTGTACTCCACCGCGTTCGACCCGGCCGTCAACGTGATGTGCCGCACCTCGCGCACCACCGCATATCCCGGCGTTATGCCAACCGAATTCGGCTTCGGATCGTAAGTCGCCGCATCGGCATTTGAATAGACCGTGATCGAGGCCGTCACCGCTTCCTGCCGCGTGCTGACGATTGTCTGCGGCCCCTGGTTGATCGGCTGCGGCTGGGCATATGCTCTGCTTGACACGAACGCAGAAACGGCCAAGGCGATTATCGGGCGCAAGTTCATCGAAAGTCCTCTGTGAACGGATCAAACAGTCACGCTATTCGATGAACGGCGAATCGGGAAGGCAGGATGAGAAAAAATGCCGGCCGCGGTTGTGACCACGGCCGGCATCGCCAGAGAATGGGAAAGGGAGCGTCGCGTCAGGCATCCTTGCCGGACTCACACGAGTCCGTATCAAGGTCGCGTTCAGCCTGACGAGATTGATGTACAATTCGCGCTACGCACAGGCAAACCAAATCCCGCCAATTACCGATGTCTGAAGCGCCTGCTGCGAAGGCACCGCCATTATCGGGCGAGCCCGACGTTCGGCCACGAATCCGCTTATCCCGCCCAACCCGGATTGCGATAGAATAGACGCGAACCCAGCGGGCCAGACGCACGTTTCTATGGAAAAGGCCCGCAGCGGCACTTATTCAAACATGCACCGACTCATTGGCCTCTTCATCCCCATTTCCGTGCTTCTGGGCCTGGTGGCGCTCGGCATGATTGCCTCGCGCGCCCCAGACGCGCACTCCAAACCAGCCGCCGACAATCCGATAACCTTCGACAAGGACATCGCCCCGATCGTCTTCAGCCACTGCAGCGCCTGCCACCGCCCGGGCGAGGCCGCGCCCTTCAGCCTTCTCACTTATCAGGACATTCAGCGCCGCGGCAAACAGATTGCCGACCTCACCCGCAAGCGTCTCATGCCACCGTGGCTCCCCGATCCCGGCTTCTGCGAATTTCAAGGCGAGCGTCGTCTCACCGATGACCAGATCAACCTCATCGGCCGATGGGTCGCCGGCGGTGCGCCCGAAGGCAATCCGCGCGACCTCCCGCCGCTGCCGCAATGGACGGCCGGCTGGCAGATCGGCGAGCCCGATCTCATCATCCAACTCCCCGAGCCGTACACCGTTCCGGCCGAAGGCAACGACGTCTACCGCAACTTTGTCGTTCCCATCCCCATCACCAAAACCCAGTTCGTCCGTGCCTTCGAGCTGCGCCCCGGCAACCCGCGCGTCCTGCATCACGCCTTTATCCTCGTCGATCGAACCCCCGAAGCGCGCCGCCTCGACGCCCTCGACGCCGGCCCCGGCTTTGGCGGCATGAGCGCCGGCGAAGGCGCAGAGGCCCCGGATGGCCACTTCCTCAGTTGGCAGCCCGGCAAAACCGTCGTCCCCAGCCCCGACGACATCGCCTGGCGCTTGGAAAAGGGCTCCGACCTTGTCCTGCAGATGCATCTGCGCCCCAGCGGCAAACCTGAAAAAATCCAGCCCTCCGTTGGCCTCTATTTCTCAAAAACGCCCGCCACCCGCACCGCCTTCAAGTTCCGCCTCGCCTCGCTCGTCATGGACATCCCGGCCGGCGACAAAAACTTCGTCGTCGAAGATTCGTGGGTGCTTCCCGCGGATGTCGACGTCACCGAGGTCGCTCCCCACGCCCACAATCTCGCCAGATCGATGAAAGGCTGGGCCACGCTGCCCGACGGCACCGGCAAATGGCTCGTCAACATCAGCCAGTGGGATTTCAACTGGCAGGGGGAATATCTATATTCCAAACCGATCTTCCTGCCCAAGGGCACGATCCTGTCGATGCACTTTGAGTACGACAACTCCGCCGACAACCCGCGCAATCCCAATCAGCCGCCGAAACCCGTGCATTACGGCCCGCAGACTTCCGATGAAATGTCCGAACTCTGGTTCCAGGTCGTCCCCCGCGATCCGAAAGATCTCGCCGTCTTACAGCGCGCCTTCACGCTCAAGCGGCTGGATACCATCATTATCAAACTCAACAAGGAACTGAAGGAAGAACCGCGCAACGGCGAAAAGCAGGCCAGCATGGGCAAGACGCTCTTCATGCTCGGCAAAATGGACGAGGCTCTTCCTCACTTTCTCACCGCCGCCGAGCTTCTTCCCAAGGATGCCGAAATCCGCGACTGGGCTGGCCGCGCCCTCCTGGAACAAAACAAGCCCAACGAAGCCCGCCCCCACTTCGAACAAGCCCTCCGCCTCGACCCCAAATACTACCAGTCCGAAAACAACCTCGGCCTCGTCTCCCTCCGCAGCAAAGACACCGCCGGCGCGGAAGCCCACTTCGAAAACGCGTTACAGATCAACCCCCAAGACCCCATCGCCAACAACAACCTGGGCATGGTTCTCTTCGCCAGAAACCGCTTAGCCGAGGCCGCCAAACATTTCGAAGCCTCCCTGCAAACAGACCCCGACGACGCCTACGCCAGACAAAGCCTCGCCAAAATCAAAGCGTTACAGGGCGAAAAGTAACCGCGTGGCTTCTCCAGTTTCGAGTCTCTAGTTTCTTGTCTCAGGCTACGTCTTCACTTTATCCAGCATCCAGACACTGGTCGGCCCAAAGATAAAGATCGGCATCCACGCCATCAGCGCCGGCCACGTCTCCGCCAGCCGGTTGTTGGGCGGCTGCCCCGCCAGTTGATGCATCACAAACACACTCGCCAGACAGGCCCCGCACAAAATCAAACATTTCGTCGACGCGCTCTTCAGCCGCTGCGGCTCGCGCGTCATGATGCTGCCGATCGCCAGCAGCAGCAGGATCACATTGATGAACACCTGCGTAAACCGCGCATGCTTGATCCGCTCCAGATCATTTCGGCCATAGCTCAGCGTATGCTCCAGCAGCTCGTTGATGC
>JBBRHH010000632.1:0-3343 GCA_038222915.1 Tepidisphaerales bacterium | reverse complement strand
CAGGGAGGGTTTGAGGGCGGTTCCAAACGGCATTTTTACCACAAACCCTTGTCAATCCTCAATCCGCGCAGACCAACTCAATTTCTGCGCACAAAAAACACCAAATCCAACTGTCATCCTGACGGAGCGACAACTCCTCCTTTCTTGCCTCCAGTCTCTTGTTTCTGTTTCCTGTTTCCAGCAGCGACAGCGACCGAAAAATCCGGCCCCCGTTCCCCATCGTGCCTACGTGCCTACGTGCCTACGTGCCTACGTGCCTGCGCGCCTTCGTGCCTCTTCTCAAACGTCGTCGATTGTGTGTCGTTTCTGTGTCGATCATGGTCTGGTTGTGTGTCGGTTATGTGTCGGTTTTTTCGCACCCCGCGCCATGGTCTGTTCAACCGAACCAATTGCGATCAATACACTTACATTTTCACCACCACCAAAAATCGACAGCCAACTCAATTGCGCGCACAGAATAGCGCCCTCTCTCTTGTTTCCAGTCGTCAGTTTCAAGTCTCAAGTATCGAGTTTCCAGTCTCAAGAATGTCTCCAGCCCCGCAACGCCCATCCGCCCCAACAGGTACGTTCCAGCATGCGAACGTCAGGCAAAACGCCTGACTCTCCCATCCCAAATCTGTCCTTCAACTTTTTGAGGATATACATGACCACGCGCCGTCTTCTTTCCCTCTGCCTCATCGCCGTCATCGCTCCCGCCGTTCAAGCCGCCCCGCCGGCCCCCACTCCGTCGGGCCCATTGAAGATCGTCCTCCCGTTGGCCCGCACCGCCTACCAAACCAATGAAACCATCGACATCTCCGTCGTGCGAACCGCCGACGCACTGTCGAAAGGCCAGTTGACGCTCACCCTCACCGCCGCCGACGCAAGCGAAGCCGTCTTCAACTTCAACGTCCCGGCCGCCACCGCCAGCCACACCGAGCACCTCCACCTCGACGGCCGCCTCCTACGCCCCGGCAGCTACACCGTCACCATCGCCTGCGACGGCACAACCGCAAAGGAAACCTTCGATCTCTTCTCCCACATTCGCAAAAGCACCTATCGCATCATCAATTGGGGCAAGGCTGAAAAAGAACAGCGCCTCTGGGAAGGCGAGGATGGCCTCGGCTACAACCTGATCTACGGCGGCTACACCCGCGACGAAGACGGCGCGTACATCCGTGGAGGCGTTGACTGGATGAGCTGCTGCACCATGGGCGGCGCGCATCAGATGGACATCCGCCTGGAGTGTGACTGGTCCGATCCCTACGTGACCCGCGGCGGGGGCGCTCGTGCCACACGGCGCGCGCTCATGGACCGTACCCACGGCAACACACCCGGCGTCCACTTCTACGATGAGCCCGGCCTCACCTGGGAAAACGATCCCAACAACATCGACCCCAAGACCGGCAAGCCCGTGTTCACGGCCCACTGGGTTGCGTCACAGCGACGGGCGTTTGAGTCGGCCTTCGGGAAGGAAGCCCCGGACTACAAAAAACTCGACCCAGCCAATACCTCAGCCGTCGCCGACTGGAATTTCTGGGCCAAATGGAAACTCGGTTTCATGGACGCGGCCTGGAAGGAAGCCGCCGCGGGCGTGAGCATTGTTCGGCCGGATTTTCTTTCCATCACCCAAAGCCAGTACGGTTGGGGCGCGTTCACCGATGGCTATTATTTCAACGTGGTTCGCTCACTGTCCGTAACCAGCGGACATGGCGGCTACGACGATCTCACCCTCGGCTACCTGAACCCCCTGCATACCCTGGTCATGGCACGTGCTCGGGACATGAACAAGCCAAGCTGGTATCTCCCCTGCTGGTACGGCAACACGCCCCCCGATCGCCTGCGTATGGAACAGTTCATGTGCTTCCAGCAGGGCATTCAAGGCATGATAACGCCGCCGGACATGGAACCCGCCAGCAACCCCATCCCCCGCGCGGGCATCGTCGAAAGCAACAAGATCATGGGCCGCCTCGGGACAATCTTCACAGTCGGCCGACCCAATCGAACGCCGGTCGCCATCCTCTATTCCATGTCCGACAACATCGCCACCCAGATCAAAGACAAGATTGATTACACTTGGAGCACCCCCCAAGGCATGGGCACGATGTGGGCCTTCCTCGCCTGCCAACTCATCCAGCAACCGGTGCAGGCAGTCGTGGAAGAAGATGTCGTTGACGGCACACTCGCCGCCAATCACAAGGCCGTCATCCTCGCCGGCCTCCGCCACATGGAGCCAAACGTCAAAGCCGCGCTGGAGCAATACATCAGCAACGGCGGCGTCGTCCTCACCTCCGACTGTACAACGCCCGTCAAAGGCAGCATCGATCTGGGCGTCACCTGCGTCGCACCCAACAAGGAACGGATCGAAGAGCTCGAAAAGAAAGCCAAGACCGCGTCGAAAGAAGACGCCAAGGCCATCGGTGACGAACTCTACGGCCTGAAGTCCATCGGCGTCCTCTCCAAGGCCGCCGACAAGCTGTGCGCCGCTCTCAAAACGGCGCTCGATAAAGCGGGCATCATACCCGTGTTCGAAACCGACAAAAACATGATCATCGGCTCGGCCTACGACAGCGGCGACATCGAATACATCTTCGCGACCAACGCCTCCTTCGACTACCAGAAGAACCAGTGGAATGAGGCAACCCCAACCAACGCGAACATCAAGATTCCCGCAAACGGCCGCACCGCCTATGACGCAATCGTTGGCGGCGTCGCCCGCGACCTGAAGGACGGCGCAGGCAACGTCCGCTTCGGAACCGGCCAGATGAAGGCGTGGGCCTTCACCCGCAACCCGATCGGCGGCGTCAAAGTCGGCTCCGCCCGCGTCACCCGCGACTTCACCTCAAAATCCGACCCGATCCAGCTCGACGTCTCCGCCACCCTGCTCGATTCCGCCAATGGCATCATCGGTGGTGATGCACCCATGCAAGTCACCATCATCGATCCGCTCGGCCAGATCCGTCACGACGTCTACCGGCCGGCGAAAGACGGCGTATTAAATGCCTCCCTGCCCCTCGCCGCGAATGATCCGGCCGGCCAATGGACCGTCATCGTGCACGATCTGCTCGCCGACACCAGGGACCAGCGCACCTTCAACTACACGCCCGTAAAGACATGCAGCGCAATCGCCGGCGCAACCCATCGCGCCGTCTACTTCGCGGACGACTGGGACAATATTTTCCGCTTCGCCCGGACCAACCGCGAAGCAACCGTCGTCTACGGCGCAAGCGACTACGACAAGTCCGCCGCCGAGCGCATCGCCAAAGTGCTCCTCCCTTGGGACATCAAGTGCAAGCTCGTGGCGGCCGCCGATGTAAAGACGCGTGCCCTCACCGAAGAAGAAGCCCGCACATGGATCGGCTGG
>JBBRHH010000631.1:0-3345 GCA_038222915.1 Tepidisphaerales bacterium | reverse complement strand
TGTAGCCCAGGGCGATCAGGGCATAGGTCGCGCCCACCGACAGGCCGATGATGAGGAGCTGAAGAAATTGCTGCATAAGCGGACGCGAGGCTTCTCAATGCGGTGTGGTCGGCTGCGAGGCTGGATAGATCAGTTTGCTGTCGGCGTCGAACTTTTGATACAGCTTGGCCCGCTGGTCTTCGATCTTGAGCATGACGATCGACTTGCGGGCGTTGTGGTGTTCGTCAATCGTGATGTCGCCGCTTGCGCCGGGGAAATTCTTCGTCTGCGCCAGCGCATCCCGAATCGCTGCCGGATCAACCTTGCCCGCCCGCGTAATCGCATCCGCCATCACCAAGCCACAGTCATATCCCAGCACCGCCATTGCGCCCGGCTTCGTGCCCTTGTTGGCCGCCTGATACGCCGCGACGAATTCCTGGACCCGCGGCGTCGGATCGTCGGCCGTGAAATGGTCCGTGTAAAAATCGCCCTGCGCCGCCGAGAGCTTCACCGTGTCAGGGCTGTCCCAACCGTCGCCGCCGAAAAATGGAACGTCCAGACCAACGTCCTTCGCCTGCGGCAGCATCAGCAATATTTCCGTGTAATAACCGGGCACATACACCGCATCCGCCCCGGCCCGCTTCACCTTGTCCAGTTGTGCCTTGAAATCACGATCCGTCGTGTGATAGTTCTCTTCGGCCACCAGCGTGCCGCTGCTCGCGTACGCATCTTTGAAGCACTTCGCCAGGCCCTTGCTGTAATCTTCGTCGCTGTTGGTCAGCAACGCGATCTTCTTCCAGCCGTTCACGGTGGCAAAGGTGCCGTTGATGCTCCCCTGAAAATCGTCCGTAAAACAGATCCGAAACGTATAGTCGCGGACCTTGCCGCCACTCCGCGTCACTTCCGGGTTGGTGCTGGCCGGCGACAGCATGGGAATCTTGTACTTTTCGCAAACTCCGGCTCCAGCGATGCTCCGCTTGCTGGCGACTTCGCCGATGACAGCGACCACATTTTCCCGGTTGATCAGCCGCTCGACCGCCGTAACCGCTTCGTTCACATCCGAACGGTCATCCAGCGTCACGATCCGAATCTTCTTCCCCAAAACCCCACCCTTGGCATTGATTTGATCAATAGCCAGCATCAACCCCGTATGCGAGCTGCTGCCAAAATCGGCCGTCCCGCCCGTGAGCGAGGCGTATTCTCCAACGACAATTTCATTCGCATTCCCCTGTTGCCCCGGCGGCTTCTTGCAGCCGCCAAAGAGGACCAGTGAAAAAAAGCACAAACCGGCGACGAAAAATTTAGCCATAACATTCTCCCGGCAACCGCTGGGCTCACGCCCGAAATTTAGCAGTCATCTCCCCTTGTCGCAACATAGCGCGTTCAGCGGGCGACGAAGTCGCGAGCACATCCGGGGAGCGGCTGTCTAAAGGCAGCAGTCAACCGTGAGCGCGATCCAGCAGGCATTGAACACGTATCGGGCGGCGGTTCTAATCCCGCCCGCACGATGCTATTCAATAGTTACGAGTTTCTCCTTTTGTTTCTGCCGGGCGTGTTTGCGCTCTTTTGGGGTGGATCGCGCAGTGTGCGTTATCGCCTCATGGTGCTGACGGCCGCCAGCTACTTTTTTTACTCGTGGTGGCAGTTCGACGGGATCGACGATTTTCTCCGCTCCTTCCAGTTCGGCTCCTGGGGGGGCATCAAGTCGATGCTCTGGCACTGGCGCTTCACGCTCATCATGCTGATCAGCACCAGTGTCGATTACTTCGCCGCGAAGTTGATTGCGAGCACCCCCGCGCCCATCGCCAGAAAAGCACTGCTCGCGGCCTCGATGACGGCAAACCTTGGTCTTCTTGCGTTCTTCAAATATTTCGGATTCTTCACGCAAATCGCGTCCACGGTGTCTCAGGCCGTCGGGGCCGGAAAGCTGCCGATCATTGAACTCATCCTTCCAGTTGGAATCAGCTTCTACACGTTCGAGTCGATGAGCTACACGATCGACGTCTATCGCGGCCTGGCCAAACCGGCCGCGAGTTATCTCGATTATGCGTGTTTTGTCTCGATGTTTCCGCATTTGGTGGCCGGGCCGATCATCCGTTATTCCGACATCCTGCATCAATTTCGCGAAGACGACCGTTTCACCCGGCGCGCGCCGGAATGGAACCGTGTCGGGCTTGGGTTGCTGTTTCTGACGATGGGTCTCGCCAAAAAGATGTTGATCGCCGATCGCCTTGCGGAATGGATTAATCCTTACTGGAGTGGTTTTCATCTTGGCAAGCCACTTCGGGTAACCACGTGCTGGGCCGCGGTGCTGGGGTACACCTATCAGATCTATTTCGACTTTTCCGGCTACTCCGACATGGCGGTAGGCCTTGGTCATATGTTCATGATCAAGTTCCCGCAGAACTTCGACAGCCCATACAAGGCGACGGACGCCTCCGACTTCTGGCGGCGCTGGCACATTACCCTCTCGACGTTTCTCCGCGACTATCTCTACATCCCATTGGGCGGGAACCGGCGCGGCAGCTTCTTCCAATACCGCAACCTGCTCATCACCATGCTCCTCGGCGGACTCTGGCACGGCGCGGCATGGCATTTTGTTGTCTGGGGCGGTTGGTGGGGCCTCATGCTGGTCGGCCACCATTTCATGAGTCGGCGAAAGTGGTTGCCCTCCACTGAGCGGCTATCGGGCTACTGGTTCAACCGATGCCTGACGTTCTTCCTGGTGGTGGTTGGATGGGTTTTTTTCCGGGCGGCCGATCTGCCGGCGGCTGGTCGAATGCTCAAGAACCTGTTCGGGTTGGTCCACTCAAAAGGACACAGCCTTTCGAGTCCAACGTCTGCGTTGTGGGTCACGCTCGCATTGTGCTGCGTTTGGTGCAGCTTTCTTCCCAATAGTTTTGAAGTGGCCGAGAATCTCAAGCTGCGTAAGCGCTACGCTGTCCTGGCTGGCGCTACTCTGGCAATGTGCGTGCTGTCCCTGGGCCAACGCTCTGTGTTCTTATATTTCCAGTTCTGACCATGTCCGTTGAACTGCAATCAACTTCGTTAGACAACAGCCTTGCCGTTAAGGTGCCGGGCGGATCTCCGCGCGCGTTCATTGTTCTTTTTGTTCTCACCTTCGTGGTCATCTTTGGGGGCTCGCTCGCGCTGAACATCATTACTAACCCCCGCGCCACCTTTCCAAACGCCGCGCATCCGCCGCACACCGATCGGGCCGGGCACTGCCGGGAATTTGAGAGTCTGGTGCAGGCCGGCAAACCGCCGCAGGTGATTGTCCTCGGATCGTCGCGAACGATGCAGATTCGGCCGTTGCAGATCGAGAAGATCACCGGTAAGCGGACCTTCAATTTTGGCGTTGGGGGA
>JBBRHH010000630.1:0-3349 GCA_038222915.1 Tepidisphaerales bacterium | reverse complement strand
CCCCCTCCGCTCGATCCCTCCCATCTTTTTCATCTTCAACTTCTTCAACCCCTACAAAGGCACGGACTACACGCTCTATCCCGGCAGCGACATGACCGTGTTCACGCTCTCGCGCTCCGCACCCTCCGACCTTAAGCCGTGGCGCTTCGTCACCCCCATCTGCTTCGAAGACCTCGACTCCGGCCTCGTCGCCGAGATGTTCCGCACCCGCGACGGTAGCGCCGGCAAACGCGCCGACTTCCTCGTCAACCTCACCAACGACGGCTGGTTCCTCGCCACCGAAAACGCTCTCCACTTCCAGGCGGCGATCTTCCGCAGCATCGAGAATCGCGTTCCCTCGGCCCGCAGCGTCAACACCGGCATCAGCGGCTTTATCGACTCGGTTGGAAGAGCGCCCAACGACCTGCAAACCAAGGCACGCGTCGAAGCTGTCATGACCGCCGCGCTTCGTTTGGATCATCGCACCACCCTCTTCACGCGTGTCGGCAACCTCTTCGCAGGCCTCTGTGTTGGAACGACGTTTCTGCTAGTTGTATCGCGCATCGCACGTCGATCCGGCAAAACCGCTCCCGGGGATTCAATCAAATAGCGCCCTGACAAAGTTGTCGGCCCGGCCTGTCGGACTACAATCGTCAGCCACAGGCGTTCAAACTTCGCGGTGACCAGCCATGAACAAATTGATCCGCAACTCCATGACCGGCGCGATGCTCGTGGGAGCCGCCACCTTTTTTGGCGCGTCTCATGTCGATCGAATTGATGCCGTCGGACCGGTGACATCGGCCGCCGTCATTGATGCCGCCCTCACCACCGCCGCCCGCGAAGAACTCGACAAAGGCCTCGCCGCAAGCGACGCCGTCGAGCGCATGCACGCCATCGAAGCGCTGCGCGAATCCCTCGGTTCGGGCGCAAAAGAGAGCATCCTGAAAGCATTGGAAGACCCCGAACCCACCGTGCGTTTCGCGGCCGCCACCGCCACCGGCGAACTCCGCCTCGCCGAAGCTCGCAACACGCTGCTCCGCATGACCAACGACGAAAACGCCCACGCCCGCATGGCCGCCATCTTTGCCTTGCATCGCCTGGGCGACACGCGTTTCAGCCGCAAACTCGAAGACGCCCTGAAAGGCCCCGACCCGGCCGTTCGCGCCAACGTCTGCATGCTCCTCGGCCGGCTCGGCGAAAAAACCGCCACCCGCATTCTCAACCCCTGCCTGCACGACTCCGACACCCTCGTCCGCTTCCAGGCCGCCGCCGCCCTCTGGCGTCTCAACGACGACCGCGGCCTCGAGCTCCTCGTCGCCGCCATGCAAAGCCCCAGCAGCGGCAACCGCATGGGCGCCCTCCTCGCCCTCGCCGGCCCAAAAGACGCAAGACTCGTAGGACAAATCCGCCCCCTCCTCCAGGACGACCCCGATGTAGCCCTAGTCGCGGCACGCTCCCTCGGAATGCTCGGCGCAAACGAAGGCTACGCCATCGCCATCAAGGCGGCCGACAGCAAGGATGCAAATCAAAGGGTAAGAGCCGCCCTCGCTCTGGGCGCAATCAACAACATCGGCGCCCAACCCGTCCTCGCCGGCCTCATGAAGGATTCCAAATCAGAAGTCCGCATGGCCGCCGCAACGGCGATCCTGCAACTTCACTGATGCTTGGTGTCCGCTTCGTGTCCCTTCAGGCACACCTCACTCAGCCTTCTCCTCGACATGCTTTTTATGATGCTTGGCCTTGATCGGCAGGTCCCAAGCCGTCCGCCATTCCACATCAGTCTCCTTGAAGCCCATATCCTTCACCTGCTTCGAAAGGTCCTTCATGTGGGCCGCCCCGTAAAACACGCCGATATTCTTATTTCCGGCCTTGATCTGATCCTTTAGCACCTTCATCGCGGCCTTGTTCCGCTCGGTCAGAATCACCGTGCCATCGTCCCCCTGCAGCGCCGAAACCTGGTCCTCCATGTTTTCAAAATTCCGCGCCAGCAGCAGCTTCAAATCGCGCGAGCGATTCGGGCTGGTGAGGGCGTGCAGGATTTCCAGCGGATCCATCTGATCGTCTTCCTCCGCATTGTCTTCCTTGGCCGGCTTGCTCATCTCGCGCATGATCTGCTTGAGCATCAGCGTCAGCATATTCTCGCCGCGGTCCGACTGCATCTTCTCAAATGTCTCGGCGTCCAGATCCGCGTGCACAAAGTTCTTGGCCGAGTAATCGATGTCATCCAGTTGGAAATCCAGATCTAGGAAATCCTTCAGCGTCCGCTGAATCGTGCTGATGATGCTCGTGGAGTGGGCCGCATTGCCGCCGCCGGGAGGTGCCGCGTTCTTCGGCTTGACCATCTCGTAAAGCAGCGCGTCGTAGCCGGTAAACGTCTTCTGCAATCCTTCAAAATATTTCGGATCGGCAATATGGATCGCGCCAACCAGGTGCACCACCACACCGTCGGCGTTCTTGTAGGTGTGAATCGCCGTCTGCAATCGGCCGCCCCCGTTGTCATCCTCATCAAACCGAAGGAACCCCTGATCCGCCTTGACCTTCGCCGCCTCCTCGGCCTGCACCCGGCACAACGGCGCGACAACCAGCAGAACAAACAACAAAGACCACCGGCGACGAAGAGGCATCATAGACTTCTCCTAAAGACTGGCGGATTCTAGGCGTCATTAGACTCGCAGAGATGGCGGCCGTGTCAAGAAAATTGTGGTTTCTGGCCGACGCACGCAATACAATCATGCAATGGCTGACGCCGACCGTTCCACCGAAAAGCACCCCGGAATCCCCGCCGACTGGCTGGCGGAGTTCGAGGCCGCCGCACGCCGACCGCTCGAACAGCGTATGAAATACGCCTTCATCAAGACCTACAAGCCAGTAATGGACGACGCGAAATCTCGCTCGTTCGAAACAATGGAAGACTATCGGCGCTGGTGCGAAGAGAATCTCCCGGATTGGTTGGGATATGGCCGCGTTTGAATATCGACAGGCGCAGGAGATTCGGGACGTCTTCAATGCGCATGGCTGCAGATACCTGTTCATTGGAAAATCAGGCGCGATTCTGTTGGGATTTCCGGATACGACTCAAGATGCGGATCTATTTGTCGAGCGATCGCCCCAAAATGGCCGCGCCCTCGTCGACGCGCTCCGCGTTCTCAACTTCGACTTATCGGATCAGGACGTGGCGGATATAGAGCGCGGCAAGGATTTTGTGCAGTTGAAGAATGGACCGTTTGACGTAACCGCTCAGTCCATTTCCTGATAAATCACGCAACCGGCGGCGCGTCGCGTCGCTCGCGTTTTGCGGTGATGGCGGCCGTGAGGTAATCCAGCACATTCCCGCCACGCAGTTCCACCGTCTTCATCACGCTCAACATCC
>JBBRHH010000629.1:0-3369 GCA_038222915.1 Tepidisphaerales bacterium | reverse complement strand
GTGGCGCGGAATCGCGAACATATGGCCGAAATTGGTCGGCGCGGGGGTGCGGCGGTGAGCCGCAATCGGGAACATATGGGAAGCATCGGGAAAAAAGGCGGGGATGCGGTGAGCCAGAATCGCGCCCATATGGCAAGTATTGGGAAACGTGGCGGCGAGCGGGTGAGCCAGAACCGGGAGCATATGGCGGCGATTGGCCGGCGTGGGGGCGCGGCGGTTAGCCAGGACCGGCGGCATATGTCGCAGATCGGGCGCAAGGGCGGCGAGGTGCGCGAAGGCGACGTTGCGGAACAACCGCAAATGGCACCCGAGCCAGAGACGTCGCCCGAAGCTTCAACTGAGCCTGAGTGATGTGTCTGTTCTACTCTTCTTCAGCTTTGGGTTTGTACTCGCTGGCGATCTGCTGCTGCACCTGGGGCGGCACTGGATCGTAGTGGCTTAGCTCCATTACGAAGGATCCCTGGCCGCCGGTGACGCTCTTGAGCTGGGATTGGTATTGCATGACTTCGGACAAGGGCGCGGTTGCTTTGATGACGGCCATGCCGCCGGGGAGGATGTCGGTTCCGAGGATTCGGCCGCGCTTGCCGGAGAGATCGCCGGTGATGGGGCCGACTTTGTCTTCCGGGACAGTCACTTCCATGTTTACGATTGGTTCGAGGAGGGAGGGGCGGGCCTTGAGCATTGCGTCCCTGAACGCAAATTTGCCGGCGGTGCGGAAGGCGACTTCCTTGCTGTCGACGGGGTGGTGCTTGCCATCGTAGACGATGACGCGGACGTCCTGGACGGGATAGCCGGCGACGGGACCTTGCTCGAGGAGATCGCGGACGCCTTTTTCGACGGCCGGGACATACTGCCCGGGGATGGTGCCGCCGAAGATTTCGTCGACGAACTCGAAGCCTTTGCCGCGTTCCATGGGCTCGATGCGAAGGTAGACCTCTCCGAACTGGCCTGCGCCGCCGGTCTGTTTCTTGTGGCGGTGATGACCTTCGGCCTTGACGCTGATAGTTTCGTGATAGGCAATTTTCGGCGGCTTGGTGTCGACGTCGAGGCCTCGATTGCGGAGGCGTTCGAGGACGAGGCGGAGGTGGAGCTCGCCGAGGCCGTAGATGACCAGCTCGTGGGTCTGGCGATCGATGTTGATTTTGAAGGTGGGATCTTCTTCCTGGATCTTGTGGAGAGCGCCGGAGATTTTTTGTTCGTCGCCGCGATTTTTCGGGGTGATTGCCAGGCCGTACATGGGCGTGGGAAATGTAAGCGGCTTCAGATGGACGGTGTCGAGGGCGTGGTCGTCATGCAGGACGTCGCCGACATGGATTTCGTCGATCTTCGCGACTGCGCCGATGTCGCCGGCGATGATGGCGTCGGCCTCCTTGTGGTCCTTGCCCTGGAGGTTGAAGACATGCCCGAGCTTGACGGGCTTTTTATTGTGACCGATGAAGATCTGACTGTTGCCCGCGGCCTTGCCCTGATGGACGCGGAAGATGGCGAGCTTTCCGATGAAGGGGTCGGTGGTGACTTTGAAGACGTGGGCGAGGAGGGGTCGGCTGATGTCATCGACGTAGGGGAAGGGCCGTTCGTTTTCGCCTTCGCCCATGAGAAACGGGCGGGCATTTCCTTCGAGGGGTGATGGGAAATGGAGCGTGATGGCTTCGAGGAGTTCGTTGATGCCGACGCCATTTTTCGCATCGGTGAAGAGGATGGGGATGACGTGGCCTTCGTCAATGGCGGCTTCGAAGGGCGCGTGCAAGGCGTCGTAGTTGGGCTCTTCGCCGCCGAGGTATTTCTCCATGAGTTGTTCGTCCATCTCGACGATCTGGTCGAGAATGGCGGCGTGGCTTCGCTTCACGGTGTCGAAGTCGCTTTTGCCGTCGTTGCCCAGAAGGCAGTCGCAGACGGTGGTGGCGTTGTTGCAGGGAAGGTTGATGGGAAGGCATTCGGGTCCGAAGGTGTCGCGGATCTGTGCGACGAGGCCGGCAAGATCGATCAGCGGGGCATCGATCTTGTTGATGACAATTGCGCGGGGAATGTTGCGATCTTTGGCAGCTTCCATCAAGCGGCGGGAGACGACCTCGATGCCGTTCTGCGCGTTGATGACGATGATGACGGTTTCGACGGCGGGCAGACAGGCGATGGCCTGCCCCATCAGGTCGGGCGAGCCGGGTGTGTCGAGCACGTTGATCCGCTTGCCCTTGTGGTCCATGTGAAGGAGAGCCGGGAAGATGGAATGCTTGTGTTCTTTTTCCTCCTTTTCGAAATCGCTGAAGCTGGTGCCGTCGAGAACGGAAGCTTTGCGATTCACAGCGCCGGAGGCAAAGAGCATTGCGTCGACAAGCGTAGTTTTTCCCGAACCTCCGTGACCTGCGACGAGAATGTTGTGGATGTCGGCGGTGGTGTAAGCGGGCATGAAACTTACTCCTTGGAGAATGGTGAACTGACTGGTCCAAGTATATAGGCAGGTGGCTTGGAGACGCGAGGGTAAAGTGGGAGGCTTGTAACGGTTTTGATCCCCTTCCCGTGACCTTCCCTCTACATCAAGAACAGGTTGCAGCCTGGGAGCGTAGCGGCGAAGGCGGCGGTGAGCGTATATTGGGTGTCGCGGAGTGTTGATTATCAGACCGTGGCGCAGGCGTGAGGACGAATATCTAACCGGTTGCAGGTGTGCTTATCATGTTGTTTATGCGCATAGCCACAGGCACGCCGATCGCCTGCCCGGGAGAAGCAGGTCGAAAGAAATTCAGGAACTCGCTGAGCAGATTCTTCGAGCATCTCGAGGTTCGACAGTTCTTCAGCATCAACCCCACCGCCCAGGAACAGCAGGATCTGGAACTGCTCAACCGATTGCGCATGGATCCCGCAGATGAATTGCCGCTGTTAATCAACTCTGGTGACAAGAACGTGGACGCGGGACTGACAGTGTTTGACGTCAGCAAGAGCCAACTGGCGACACAGTGGGCGAGCCTGACGCCGGCCGCGCCGCTGGCATGGAATACATCGCTGGCGCAGGCCGCGAGTGATCACAACTTTGCGATGCTGACGGCGGACACGCAGTCGCATCAGGTTCAGGGTGAGCTGGACCTTTCGGGGCGGGTGCTGGCGGCGGGGTACACGAATTTTGCCTGGGCCGGAGAGAACGTTTATGCGTATGCGAAGTCCACGTTCCACAGCCATGCGGCGTTCGCGATTGACTGGGGTGACGGGCCGGGCGGGATACAAGATCCGCCGGATCATCGTCTGAACATGATGGACACGCGGTTTAAGGAAGTGGGAATTTCGATCATCAAAACGACGGCGGGGAAGAGCACCGGGCCGCTACTGGTGACACAGGACTTTGGATCGAAGGCCGGGGGAAATCCGTATTTGCTTGGTGTG
>JBBRHH010000628.1:0-3385 GCA_038222915.1 Tepidisphaerales bacterium | reverse complement strand
TGCCCAACCCGCGCGTGAAAATATGCCTGCCCCCACGACCGCAGGTAAACGCCGGCCGGCCAATTGTGATTCAGCAGTTTCGCGGGATCGTGGTGCGACGCGTCCTTGAGCGGCCATGCCCGGCTGAACTCAAACAGCGATAAGGCCCAGATAAAGAAAATGCACAACAGCATTCCCCAGCCAACGCTCGCCAGTCGCGGCCGCAGCAGTGTGCGCCATTCCGACATCGTCTGCCCCTCGCGCCACGGCTTCACCACCCACCACAGGACGGCATAGGCGGCGATAACGAATGGAAGTACCACCGCCGTGTGCTTGATCATCAGCGCCGCGGCCAGCCCGAACACCAGCGCCAGCCAGCGGCCTCGTGTCGGCCGCTCGAAGCATCGCCAGGCCAGGAAGCACACAAAAACGATTGCCTCAACGCCGAGAACATCGAGGGTGACCAGCGGCAGATGTGCCGCGAGCGTGGGTTCGAAGAGTAGAAATCCAATCACCAGCCACGACGCCGCCACGCCGTAAAGCTTCCGGGTCCACTGGAAAACCAGCGCGACCATGGGAAGGAAGAGAATCACCTTCCAGACCGAAATGATGATGCGGACCATCTCCGGACCGACCGGCTCCTTCTCGCCCTTCCATGACATCGTGCCGGGCCCACACCGCACGCCAAGAATCCGGACCGGCAATGCGATGATCCCCTCGCCCAGCGGCGGATCGTTCATGAATATTCTGGGATCGACCGCACGGTCGAGAAACTGACAGCCGCGCTCGAGATGGTAAAACTCGTCGACCGTCGGGCTGTGCGCCCGAACGATCATTACGCCACGTGGAATCAAAACGAGCGATGTGAGGATGAGTGCGAACAACACATGCCGGTCGAACCATCGACCCGGTTGCGATTCGCCCTGTTCGCCGCTGCCCGCGGCCGCTGATGTAGTCACGTGTTGATAAGCCTGCCGATTCGCACGCCCGCGCGGTAATCAATGACTCAGGCCGATTCGCGCCGGCGTTCGGGCTTCAACTCAAACAAGCTCCGGCGGCCTTCGACGACTTCATCGTCGATGATGTATTTGCCACCCTGCTGCTGGTCGGGAAGGCTGTACATCAGTTCAAGCATGATCTCTTCACACACCGCCCGGAGTGCACGAGCGCCGGTGTCGCGCTTGAGGGCGCGCTTCGAGATCGACCGAAGCGCCTCGTGCGTGAATTCGACCTCAGCGCCTTCGAGCCGGAAGAACCGTTGATATTGCTTGACGAGCGCATTCTTCGGCTCAGTCAGGATCGACACGAGCGTCCGCACGTCGAGCGGTTCAAGGGTAGCGCAAACCGGGAGCCGGCCAACAAACTCGGGAATCATGCCAAACTCCACGAGATCTTCCGGCTGCACCTCGGCCAGGACCTTGCCGCGGTCGTCGGTAGTGTCGGCGCGGGAGGCTTCAGAGCCAAAGCCGATCATGCGCTTGCCAAGGCGTTTGCGAATGATGTCTTCCAGGCCGACGAAAGTCCCGCCGGCGATAAAGAGGATCTGGCTCGTGTCCATCTGGATGTACTGCTGCTCGGGATGCTTTCGGCCGCCCTGCGGCGGAATATTCGCAACCGTGCCTTCCAACATTTTCAGAAGGGCCTGCTGCACGCCTTCGCCGCTCACATCGCGGGTGATCGAGACGTTGTTCTGCGTTTTGGCAATCTTGTCGATTTCATCGATGTACACGATGCCGCGCTGGGCGGCCTCAAGATCGTAATCCGCGTTCTGCAAAAGCTTCAGCAGGATGTTTTCGACGTCTTCACCAACATAGCCGGCCTCGGTGAGCGTGGTCGCGTCGCCAATGGCAAACGGTACGTTCAGGATGCGGGCAAGCGTCTTGGCAAGAAGGGTTTTGCCGCTACCGGTCGGCCCGATCAGCAGCACGTTGCTCTTGTCGAGCTCGACCTCGCCGGTCGGATTCGCGGCCGTCGTGTCGCTGGTGCTGAGACGCTTGTAATGATTATGGACGGAGACGGCCAAGGCCTTCTTGGCGTATTCCTGGCCGATAACGTACTGATCCAAAAATTCTTTGATCTGGCGGGGTGTGGGAATGTTATTAAACAGCGGCTGGGCGCTGCTCAGCTTGCGCTTCTCCTGGCGGATGATGTTATGGGCAAGATCCACGCAATTCGCGCAGATATAGACGTCCGCCGGCCCTTCAACCATCGGACCTACGTCCCGGGACGATTTCCCGCAGAAGCTACATGTTGTGACCCGGCGGCCACGAAAGCCCCCACTGCCACCACCCGTGCCGCCCGCCGCTGGAGTGTTGCCGGGGGTGCTGCTGTTGCCACCGTTGGTTGGAGGAACGGTTCCGCCACCATTGCCGGTGCGATTGTTGTTGGGCATTCGCTCTCTCTTTTCGTTGATTTCCGCCTAACACCTATCGGGAGAATCTACGTACGACTTCAAGCTGCGTTGGGTTTCGCTCAGGGAATTATCGAACATTCCCCAATCTCCACTTGATCTTACCTTCGCGCAGCCGGGATTGGGTTGCCGCTCATCTTACACGCGAGGAGGCCAAAGAAAAAACTCCAAAACGCGCTGAAACAGGGAACGCGGTTGAGGCGAATTGAGGGCAGTTATTATCGCTCTCGCGCAAATATTGCGGGTCAGGTCAGCCCAGAACCTTCACCACGACCCTTCTCCCGCTCCCGTTTTCGCTCCTCGTCCCGAAGCAAAGCCGCCTGGGCGGCCGCCACCATTTTCGCCCGCGCCCGCTCGAATTCCTCGTCCGAAAGTTGCCCAGCTTCATGCAACGCGCGCAAATCCGACAAGGAGAACCCGGCCGAAGTGCCCTCCTCCGACCCTTTAATCGTCCTGCGAAAATAGCTCACGGCCGCAAAGAGGAAAACAAGCCCAAACACGCCGATGATGCATGCGACAACAATCGGACCAGTCGGACTTTCCTGCTCAGCGAGAATTTGCACAAAACCAGTCACCGCTGGAGATGCTACGGAAGACAGCGCGGATGGTCAAAAGCGGCGGTCTCGCGCGGCTATGTGCATCGCGTTTGCCCGCGCAACTTTGCGGGCAGCCCGTGGTGAAAGTCCCGCGCGGCCAAGCACAGCGGATTTCGATTGCGGGCAAGGCGGGACAACGAGTCATATTGGCAAGGAATTTTGAGGAGGAGCAACGCAGCACGCGATCGAAAGACGCAACAAATCATTCCTTGCCGAGTCCATGGTGTCGGCGGCTTCGCGTTTGATCTGTTCAATGGAAGCATCACGCTGCGCCAGCGCGTTGGTCGATGCCTGCTTCAGTTCTTCGATGTGGATGTCGCAATGCTGCAGCGCCGATTCCTGTTGGGAGATGACCTGCTCGCGCTGCATGGTCGTGGCGACATGCTGAGCGATGATCCGC
>JBBRHH010000627.1:0-3385 GCA_038222915.1 Tepidisphaerales bacterium | reverse complement strand
GGTGCATGAAACCGTCGCGTGGCAGTTGATGGCGGCGCGGGCCGGACTCGCGGTGGCTCGGCTTCGCAGGACCAGCTGTGTACGTCGACGGCCGGCGGGCCGCGCCGACAGCGACCTGGCGTCATCGATGGGCGCGGGGTGGTTTGGTGATGCGCTTGGTGAGGAGCGCCGCTTAGTACTTGTGGCCGGGGCGCGGGCGATCGCGCTAGAGCAGGGTTGGATGGCATCACAGACTTTCCTGGACGGCTCTGTGCGGCTGGCCCAACTTGCCGGATGTACATTGTTGCAGGTGTCATTCGCGATGAAACGGGAAATGCCGGGCGAGTGGGTATTTTTGTCGGCCAATCCACGTCCTGAGACCTCTGATCCCGCGGGCATTGCCGCGATTGCGGAGTTGCTTGACTCCGCGGGCGGGGAGCGGGCGTGATCCTGTTTTGCGGCATTCCGAGCGAACCACCGATTGCGATGGCGATCGCGGCGGCCGAGGAGGCCGGGATTGAACACGTGGTGCTCAATCAGCGGCAGTCTCAATATTGCGACATGCAGATGGAGGTTAGCGCGGGGCGGGTGACGGGGTCGTTGTGGATTTCAGATCGCGAGCTGCGACTGGAGGAGTTCAGCGGCGTCTATGCGCGGTTGATGGAAAGCGCTGATATTCCCGAAAACAAGGCCAAAGGACGAGGCGCTGCGCCGCTGGCACAAGCCGCCAGGTCGGCGATTTTTCATGCTGTATTGTCGGAGTGGATCGAGGTGGCGGATTGCTGTGTCGTCAATCGTGGCGCGGCGATGGCCTCCAATGTATCCAAGCCCTACCAGGCACAATTGATTTCCCGGGCCGGTTTTGCGACGCCCACGACTCTGATCAGTAACAACCCAGCCGAAGTTCAGACATTTGCCCGCGCGCATGGACGTGTGATCTATAAGTCGATCAGCGCGGTTCGATCGATCGTGAAGGAGCTCGAAGTTGTCGGCCCGGAAAGGTCAATCACGCCCGCCTGCCTCCATGCACTTCAAAGGATCAAGGACCTTCCAACACAGTTCCAGGCGTTTGTACCGGGGGTGAACATCCGTGTGCATGTCGCGGGAAGCGAGGTTTTTGCGACGGAGATCGATTCGGCCGCAGTCGACTATCGATACGCGGGCAGCGAGGGACTGGACGTCGCCATGTCGGCGGTGACGCTGCCATCTGATATTGTGAACCGCTGCCTGCACCTGTCGAAATCGTTGAGCCTGCCGCTATGCGGCATTGATTTGAAGAGAACGCCCGCGGAGGAATATTTCTGTTTCGAGGTGAACCCGTCGCCAGCCTACAGTTATTATGAGAAACAGAGCGGCCAGCCGATCGCGCAGGCGATTGTGCAATTGCTGACACGCGAAGATTTGAAAGGACGTCACGATGCAAGTCATTGAGAACAAAGCGGACGTAAGCGGGGAGATCACGAAAGTTGAACCACATCCATCGCTTCCCGGGATGATGTCGGTTGGCGTGCAAATCGATTCGGTTACGCCGGTGGCGGGGTATGCGAACCTGCTGGGGTCGACCCCGGGCCAGGCCGTCGACATCAGCATGCCTGAAGACATTGTTCGACAGGCCGCGATGATGCCAGGGAAGGCAGTCAAGCTACGTGCCCAACTTCGTGGGCCAGGGCAAATATTCAGCTTTGAGAACGCGTAGGCGCAGTAGAACAGTGCTCCATTCAATTTTCGTTCTCGCGATGTCGTTGGTGCCATCGAAGCTGTAGGATTGGACCCAAACGAGGTGTACATGAATCGATTTGAAACGCGGTGGATTTTTGGATTTGCTTTGATGCTGCTGGTTTTGGCCCGCGGGGCTGAGGCGGAGCCGGTCAAGGTTATTTTTGATACGGATATTTCGAGTGATGTGGATGATTGCGGGGCGCTGGCTATTTTGAATACGCTGGCTGACAAGGGGGAGGCGGAGCTGCTGGCTTGTGTGGTGGATGGGCATGACGCGGACAAGGCGGCGGTGGCGGCGGTGAATGTGATCAATACTTATTATGGGCGGGGGAAGGTGCCGATTGGGGCTTATCATGGGGATCATGGGAAGGCCTCGAAGAGCCATTACACTGCGAAATTGCGGGATGAATTTCCGCATACGGCGCCGGCGGATGACAAGGCGCCCGAGGCGCTCTTGGTTTATCGCAAGACGCTGGCGGATGCGCCGGATGGGAGCGTGGCGATCATCAGTGTGGGGTTTTTGATGAACCTGACTGATCTGGTGAATTCGAAGGGGGATGATGTTTCGCCGCTGGATGGGGTGGAACTGGTGAAGAAGAAGGTGAAGCGGCTGGTGGTGATGGGCGGGCAGTTTCCGAATCCGCAGAAGTTTGAGGAATGGAACTTTTCGGCGAACGGGGTGGGAAAGGATACGCAGCTTGTGGTGGGGACCTGGCCGACGCCGATCTTGTTTAGTGGGTTCAGCATTGGCCAGGGGATCAGCACCGGGCCGGCGCTGGAGAGTGCGCCGGCGAGCAATCCGGTGCGGCGGGCGTATGAGCTTTTTGAAAATGCGATCAAGAAGGGGCGGTCGAGCTGGGATCCGACGGCGGTGCTGGCGGCGATCCGGGATCCGGAGAAGTATTGGAAGGTGGTGGCGGATGGGTGCTGTACGATTTCGGATAAGGGCGTGAGCGCGTGGACGGAGACGCCGCACAAGGGACATTCTTATCTTGCGCCGAAGCTGGACAATGCGGAGATGGCGAAGATTCTGGATGGGTTGATTGCGACCGGGGCGGCGAAGAAGGAGTGATCTTGGGTCTTACTATCCATCATGAATTTCGGATGGCGGGTGACGACGAAGCGGAAGCGGGAATCTAGTTGTCGCGTGCGGCTGGAACGTTCACCTTTGTATCCGGCAGCGCTTCCCGCAGTTCACGCAAATCATCGTCGGTTAGATGAGGTCCGACGTGAACGTTCAGCGTCCGCAGTTTACGGAGCGGCTTGAGTTCATTGATCGCCTCGCGGGGCGATTTCCAGCACCAGACGGAGAGATCTCGAAGTTGATCAAACTGAGCGAGGGCTTTAAGAATGCTGTTGCCGGTCTGCTTACTGTCGAAATCAAGGCTCTCGAGAAGTTTCAGCGATTGAAGATGTCCTAAATCTGTGGCTGTCATTTCGCCGCACCTCAGCCACAACGACCGAAGATTTTTGAGGGCTGCGATCTGCTTTACATCCGCTTCGGTTAGTTGCACGTTGCGAAGGTAGAGTGCTTCTAATTGCTCAATTCGTCCAAGACCCTTGAACTCCAGCGACTTCAGATTGTTGCAAGTCAGTTTTAATTCGCGAAGAGATGGGCAGTCGCGCAAAAGCTCGAAACCGGCCCGATTGACGTCGGTCGCCTCCAAGTCCAGCACACGCAGTTGCT
>JBBRHH010000626.1:0-3392 GCA_038222915.1 Tepidisphaerales bacterium | reverse complement strand
TGGTCCAGAAGCGTCACCAGCGGATCGGTTACCGTCTTGATCTCCCCGTAATCGATCAGATACCCCTTTTTCGGATCCACCTCGCCCTCAACAACAACATCAAACCGAAAGGAATGCCCATGCAATCGGCGGCATTTATGGCCATCCGGAAACGTCGGCAGATCGTGGGCCGCTTCAAAATGAAACTGTTTGGACAGACGAACGCGCATCGTCTCGCGATCTTACGGAGTGAACCAGTCGTTGAACAGAGAGAACCAATCTTTCGAAAATTCCTGAACCCGCTCGTTGTCTCGCCGTACCATTCAGACGAGCGGAACATGAGTCTCTGACAATCGAAGATGTATGCCATCGAGGGCTGGCATGCAGATTAGCTCCTGCTGGGCTTAAAGCAGGAGCTATTTTTCTTTTGATGAATGACCAGGGCGTGTGAATTTCCATCCCCAAACATGATAATCTGCCTCCCGGCGTCACCTCATGGATCAAGTTCTCATTTTCGCCAACCCCATCTCCGGCCGCGGCCGAGGTCAGATCGTCGCCACTGCCCTGCGCGCAATGTTGGCGCGGCAGGGGTTTGATGCACAAATCATCTCCGATCCACCTTCAAAGTTTGCCACGCTCCAACCCGGGCACCACCCCCGCGCCGCCATCGCCATCGGTGGCGACGGCACGCTCCGTGAAGTCGCACGCTGGGCCCTTCGCTCATTGACCTCCACCGGCGAACTGCCCTGCCCGCTCCTCATCGTCCCGATGGGCACCGCAAATCTCATGGGCCAGCACCTCGGCATCCGCCGCCATCGTCTCGGCGGAGAAGAAGACATCGTCGCGGCCATTCAAAATCCCCGCATCATTCAACTCGATGCCGCCAAAGCCAACGATGGACTCTTCCTGCTAGTCGCCGGAGTCGGCCTCGATGGAGCAATTGTTCACGAGATGGACCGAACCCGCCGCGGCCCGATCACGCGACTCAGCTACATCCTTCCAGCGCTGAAAGCCGTCGCGACCTACACCTTTCCACCGATCACGGTGACCATCGACGGCAACCGGGTCTGGAACGATCAGCCCGCCCTCGCGTTCGTCGGCAACGTCGCCGAATACGGCACCGGCTTCCCAATTCTCCCCGACGCCCGGCCCGACGACGGCCTGCTCGACGTCTGCGTTCTCCCGTGCTCTTCCATCGCCGAGCTGCCCCACCGCTTCCTCGAGGCGGCCACCGGTGATCACATCACCGCCGAGGGCGTGATCTACGCCAAAGGCAAAAACATCCTGATCGAATCCGCCATTCCCATCCCCGTCGAAGTGGATGGCGAGGCCGCCGGTTTCACCCCGCTGAACATCGAAATGCTCCCCACGCGTATCCCCTTCATCGTTGGAGCGCAACCCAAATCATGATTGTGTCAGAAGATCGACGGTGCAATCAATCACCGGACTCGGACACGACCAAACCAGCAAAAACATCGCCTCGCGCGCCAACCGCTGCGCCGGATGATCCGCCAACAACGCCGCCCCCTTGTAGAGCGCGATCGCAGCATGCGTGATGCGAACCGCAAGATCATTGCACGCCCCCCGGATACGCGGCGATTGTGCTGAAGCCTCACCCTCCCGTCCAGGCTGCGAAAGTTCCAACACCTCACGCCGAATCCACAACAACTGTCGCGCAAATCGTTCATGCGCAAGCTGTGCCGCATCGGAAGTATGAGCAACAATCAACTCCAGCGCCCGTCGACAAAGCCCCAGCGCAAGAAACGATTGCCCAATCGGCAGCGAACGCTTCCGGATCGCAAGAGCCCGATCAGTCGGTCCATGAATGATCGCGTTCTCCTTCACCAGCACATCGCTGCAAATGACCGAAGCCGTCCAAGTCGATCTCAGCGCAACCAGATGCGCCGGCGGCTGAACTTCCACTCCCCCGTCGCGCGTTCGAAGCACAAACAGAATCTGCCTCCCATCGTCCACTTGTGCACCGGCAACAATCCATTCCGCCTCTGCCGCCCCGGTCGCCCACGGAATAATCCCATCGATCCGATACCCATCACCTTCTCTTGTCGCAGTAAGCGCAGGCCGGCCACCCTGTCGGCTCGTCGTCAATTGCGCAATTCCCACCGTTGCAAAGGCTTCACTGCGAGCCAGCTTCGGCACCACCTCCTTCCGCAACTCCCCGCCCTCACCACCCTCAATCAACCCAATCGCCGAATCACGCTGCGATAAAATAAGCGCATCGGAAAGCGAAGCACTCGCCAGTTCCTCATATCGCAGATGAATCTCCAAAGCAGAAAGATCATCCCCCCCAAACTCCCGTCCAACCGCCCATCGCGTCGCCCCAGTGCCAGCCAGCAGATCCAAGTCCTCGACCGGCCACTCACCACTCTGATCAAAGCGATTCGCTCGCGACCGTATCGTCGCAAGCACCTCCGGAGAAATAAATGCAGCGTCGTCGGCCATGCAACCCATCATACGCTTTGAGCAGTCCGCGCCGGCCTGTCGCTGGGATTGTAACTGACAACATTGCCCTCCGTTCCACCCAGCAGAAACGCATACAACTCCGATCGCTTCGGGTGCCCGTCGATCCATGCCTTGATCCGTTTGATCTCCATCAGATCCTCCGTTCCCAGCTTGGCCAGCAGCCGTTGCTCATGCAACTGCCGCCGTTCCACTTCGGCCAATTGCGCCTGATATTTGGGAGAGACAACCAAATGAAGCTGCGTGTGCAATCCCGCCGCGCGAAGGTTCTCCCACTCGTTCGCGTCAAACCAGATGCCTTCGCAACCGCCGCAATGGTCAATCGTGAACGACAGGCCGCGGCCAAGCTTCAACCGTTTAAGTATCTTTCCGCAGCCCGGACACAGTTTCGCTTTAAGAACGTCGTGAACCTCCAGGATCGGCACGCCCGCAATATCATCAGAAGCTCCGACAACGCCTTTGTCGTGCCAGGCCCAATATGCGCTCCCGGCGATGAACGTGCCGGAGCAGACCTGGCATTTGGATCCGCACAGGTTCGGCTGAAGCTCGCTGCTTCGCAAAACAGCCCCACGGCAGTTTGGGCACTTTTGAAATGCTGTCATTGAAGAGTCCTTCCTGGAAGCAAATGAACAGCTCATATCATTGGCGCTGATTCAACCTCGATGGGTTATAAGCCGCGCGAAAATATCGAATCGCCAATGCGCCTGCGATTTCAGCGGTCAGCTTCCCTTCGCGGCATCCCAACTCCGTCGCAACTCTTCCGGCGTCGGCGGACAGAAACACTTCCCGCTCGCCGGCACCAGCGTCTTCTTCGCGTCCAGCGGCGGCAGAAGATTGCCATGCGCCACAATCAACTCATCGCACATCTCAACAATCTGATCGAGCGTCAGCGTCGCGGCCGTCAGCGGATCAAACATCGCCGCCTGATAAATATG
>JBBRHH010000625.1:0-3404 GCA_038222915.1 Tepidisphaerales bacterium | reverse complement strand
GCGCAGAGGGGGGCATGGGTTGCTACGGTGGAATATGGAAGGACGTCACCACCAGCGGCACCAGCCCGTTGGATTACAAACCCGGCTCCGGTTCGTTCACCGGCCGATTCGTTCCCTTCAACATGCACGATGAATTCACGATCCCGCTTCGGACCTACGATGGCGGCTACGGCGCCAGCGTTGAATATCACTACGCGCCCACGAATGAAACGCCGCCGCCTAAGAAACCGGATCCTCCCAAAGTGCAGAAATGTCCTGACACCTTCGAGCGCGACTGGGTGAAAACCAACTGGGGACGATTTGTTATTCACGTCAGCGGCACGACGGCGAGCGGCGAGTACACCAATCGCGATGGCAAGTTCGGCCCTGGCACGATGACCGGAACCGTCACCGGCCACCAACTTGAGGGAACGTGGAAGGACGCAAACGGCGAAGGGACGATCTCGCTGACGCTTTCAGACGATGGATGCACCTGGAGTGGCTGGCACTTCGTCAGTCCGGACAAAACAAAACAATTGGGACCGAAAAGCGAGCCCCTCCCTCCAATTCCTGTGGGCGATCCATGCAGCGATCCGGGCATGAACGAATGCATCGACAAATGGATTAAGCTCGCCACCGACCTGCGCAACAAGTATGACACGAGCGATCCCAACCCCAACGGCCCCTGGCGCCTGAACGAGTACGGCATCTGGGTCGGGCATGTCGTCAAAGCTGCGGGCAAGCACGCGAACTGGGAAACCGTCTATCACAGCAACAGATACTGTTATGTCTGGATGGAATTTCAGACGGAGCACCAATTCTTCCAGTACTACCACGGTGCATTGCCACCACTAGCCACCTTTGTGACTGATTGCCATTCGGCCATGCCGCCCCAACCGCCGCGGCCACCCATCGCGATAGATCCGCCGCTTGTCAGCCGAATGACGCTGGTGGCCTACAAGCGCAAAGTGCAGGCGGGGGAAATGGTGCAGGTGCCCATTTGGCTTTTGAAAGGGGCTGATGTGGCCAACATGAATTTCACAGTTGCCTACGACCCCAGCGTGGCAACCATTACCGACAGTCTGACCGGCGGATATCTGCTGGATGGCGCACTCCTGGATTCCAATGTGAAGACCAGCGGATCGATCCTGGTGGGCTTTGCCCGCAGCAGCGGCATCAGCGGCGACGGACCGGTCGCCTATGCCCAGTTCAAGGCCGTCGGCAAGGCCGGTGATCGCACCCCGCTCACTCTCGCCGTCACCACCATTAACAACACCGGTGGCTCGGTTCCCGCGATTGACCTGATCAACGGGGAGATTCTGATTGTCGGACCGGAGGGGTTGATTCCCGGCAGTTGCGAAGGGGGAGATACGCTAACGGCCGCCGACGCATGGTGTGCGCTGCAGATGTCGGTCAACAACCGTCCTGTGAAGATGGTGATGGACATGGATCACGACGGCAAGGTTACGTCGCGCGATTCCACCCTCATCCTGCAGAAAGCCATTGGAAGATAATTGGCAAGGGAACTCAGATGCGAAAATTCGAGGCCAAATTTGCAGGCGTTTGTCAATTCCTGATTCTGGGCGTTGCCATGCTCGTCACCCAGGGCGTGCGCGCAGCGTCTGTGGATATCGCCGTGGGAAAGTCCCAGGCGAAACAGGGCGAGGATGTCGCCATCCCCGTTTCGATCAAGGGCGCATCGAAAACGGCGGCGATGCAGATGGACCTGGTATACGACCCCGCAATTCTGGAAGCCGGCAAGATCGACAATGGACCGCTGCTGGCGGACAACTGCCTGCTCGAATCGAACACCAGCCAGTCCGGCCGCATCCGGCTTGCCCTGATCAGCAAAGACGGCATCAACGGCGACGGCGTTCTCTTCAACGCTAACTTCAAGGTGCGTGGTGCGGCAGGGGCCAGGTCCGCGTTCACTCTGGACAATGTCCGGGTGTGGATGATCCCAAAAGCGCACGAAAGCATGCCCGAGATGCAACACCTGATCGATGTCAAGGCGATCACGCAGCCGGGTGAAATCGCAATCTCCGGCGGCCTGCCCCTGTGGGCCATCGCCACCGCTGCGATCGCGGTGGTGCTGGTTATTCTGTTGATTCTCAAGTCGCGCAAGAAATCAGCCAACACAGTTCCGCGTTGAGTGCCGTCCGGGGGTGGCTGATCAAGATTCGGGCAGAAATAAAGGTGACGCGAACGTGACGCGAACCTTTACCGAGGATTTGGCCATTCGCCACTCCAACTATTCCCGCCGCCACGCATATCGGAAAGATTTCCGCATCGTTTCCGTTTATTCTTTCCAGCAGCAGGACGCGAATTGCCGGCCTTGCCCAGCGGCCTACCACCTCGTCTTCCTGCCCCGCCAGTCTGCACCTCGCCATCCACGCCGCTTCAGCAACAAAATCTTCGCCCAATACGAAATTTCTCCTTGACACCGATCTTCCCCACGATAGCATAATGTTTGGTATGATAAAGCATTGAAGATTCAGCCAGATCAGGAGGGCCAATCTATGCGGGGAATCATCAACCAGCCCAATCAAACTAACCGACGCCAAGCGCAAAATCCCTGGCCACCTTTCGCATTCTTCTCAGCACCCGGCACTCATTCCTCAGCACTTCGCCATCCCCGTCGCTTCGGGGTCGTTATAGGGTCAAAAACGGTCGATTCTATGTCGGTACAGGGTTGCTTGAGCGCCGGTTTAGGGTCGGTTCTATGTCGCTTTGGGGTCGGTTTGTTCACAAGAAAAAAACTTCTCCTCCAACACAAATATCGACCGGACAAATACTTGAGCGATCCAGGTACCGTTTCCGTCAACCCAAACACAATTTTTGCGCGCACAAACGCCCCGAAAACCAACCGGAAAACACCAACCCGGCGCCTGAAGCACGAAACTGAGGAGATTCGCCCCCCTTCATCAGGAATTCTTGTTTCCCGGCCATCGCGGATTTGTAGAATGGCTCAGGGGCAATTCACATTCAGGAGGACTTCATGTTCATTGAGAGCCTGGAAAATCGTCAAATGTTCTCGGCCAGCGAAGCCGAAGTTCTGACATTCCTCGAGGAGTCGCGACGGCTCCATGGAAAGTTTAAAGGCATTTCCGAAGATGTTGCGCAGCTCAAGCTGGGGATCGTCCTCCTGGCACTCGTGGCGAAAGCGGTAACGCATCCGCTGGTCGCCACGCCCGCGGTCGCCGTGCCACGGTCGATCAAGATCACCCTGCCGAAAGTCAACGCGTTTGATTTCACCGATTTCAACCCGGCCTCGCTCGCCCCTTTTGGCAACACCTACACCGTGAAGCTGAATCCAAAAACGCCGCTGAAACTTTTCAACATCACAAAAAAGATCGGCAAAGAAACACTTCATTTCACCGGAACGCTGAACGCGAAACTGACGACGATGAGCGGAGTGCTGAAGG
>JBBRHH010000624.1:0-3418 GCA_038222915.1 Tepidisphaerales bacterium | reverse complement strand
AGCAGTGCCAGCAGCCATCCAAGCCGGTGGCAGTGATAGGCGGCAAGCCAGTGGCCATGGGCGAGGTAGACGAAGCTGCGAGTCAGGCCGCAGCCGGGGCAGGTGACTCCAAGCCAGGCGCGAGCGCCGCAAATTTCCGGGAACGGCCATTGTGGAAACCAGGCGAAGGCCACGCGGTCGCCGACGACGCGCAAAGCGCACGACATCACAATGACGATGCCGGCGATCCAGAGCATCTCGCGCTGGCGTCTTACGAATTTCGAAATGTCGGCCGATGACGCTACAGGCGCGACGTTGGCGGGTTCCATCGAGCGCGGCACTAATGCCGGAACCGGCGGCGGAATACCAAACGTTGTGATCGCTGTGCTCATCGATGTGGCAGCGCCGCTGTGAGTAGAACGCGAAGGACGGTCCAGATCACGATGAACAGCACGGAGTATCCGATCATCTTTCCACCGCTGGGTTTTCCTTGGATGGCTCGAACGATTCCGATGATGCAGGCAATGCCGGAACAGAGAACAATCAACACCCAGTCGAAACCAGTCAGGTCATCCTGAACTGGCCCGCGCGACGGAGTGTAGTAGCCGACCGGACGCACGGCCCCGGGCGGTGGGAATCCTGCATTGGGTGGCGGAAAGCCGTAGTCGGGTTGTGGTGGCGTCACGCCAACCAGTCCAGGAATCGTCGCGGCCGGTGCCCATGCAGCCATTCCATCCTGCCACACCAGATCGTTCGGGGCGACTGCACCGGCCGCCACCAACTGCTGCAATTGTTCCCAGGAGATTGGCCCAAGCGTCAGGCCATTCTGCACATAATGCCACGTGTCACCCATCTGATCTTCCTTGGTCTGAATCTAATGCTTAGAAGTGGATGTGGCCCTATTGAACCTGCAATATACGGCGGGGTACCGGTGGTCGCAAGATCGACAAATTGGCCGGGGTATAGGGATTTTAGCGGACTCGCGGGAAAATGGATCGCAACCAACCAGCCGTTGGTGCATGTAACTAATAAGCACCGATATTTCGCTTCAAGGAGAACTACATGCGCACCCATCTTGCTCTCATCGCACTTGCAACCTTGGGCCTGACGGCCACGGCCCAGGCTGCCGAGAAGGAACTACAAGCACGGGTCATTGTGGCGCCCGAAGGTCAGCCTATCACCATCCAGATCAGCGAGGATGGACAGGTCGTCCAGGACAACGCCAAACCAGCGCCGCCGCCGCCACCGGGTGCGCCGGCAACACCCGGCACACGCGTTGATCGCCCTCTCGTCTACCGCCTCGACGCCCTCAACAATGAACTTCACAACGTTGTCACGGGTCCGGGCGGCCTGATCTTCGGCGAAGCCTCGAACGCGACTTTCCTGGGTGTCGATACCTCGGAGGCGCCCGAAATCCTCCAGCATCAACTGAAGATGAAGCCCGAAGGCTCCGGCCTCGTCGTCAACGCCGTCATTCCCGGCTCCCCCGCAGAAAAGGCTGGCCTCAAACGCTTTGACGTTCTTCAAAAAGTCGACGACCAGATCCTTTTCAACACCGCACAGTTGTCGTCCCTGGTTCACTCCATGAAGGCCGGCGATCAGGCGAAGTTGACAATTATTCGCGGCGGTGATGCCCAGACTGTCAACGCGACGCTCGGCAAGCAAGACGCGCCAAGGTTCTCCATCGCGATTCCGGCTGAGGGGGGCGAAATCCGTGCAGGCGGTGGATTTGGCCTGAAGGGCAACGCAGGTCCGTGGGTCGGCGGAAAGCAACCCGTCAACGTTCCGACTAGAAGCACATTTCAGGCATGGATAGTCGACGGCGTCGTCTACAACGTCACTACATCGGACGGTCACAAGAGGCTCACCGTTCAACGTGATGGCAAACAAGTGCTCGATGTCCCAATCGACACCGAAGAGCAGATGGCCAAGCTGCCGAAGGAAATCGCTCAACAACTCAAGAAACAACCGCAGTTGACGGCGCCACCAATTGATCCAGGAACTAAGCCCATTGAGACCAAGCCCAAATCGGAGCGGCCAGCGGGTTGGCCGGGGAATCTTGGGCAGCCGGGTGATTCGCCCGATCCGAAGAAGGGCACCCCGGTTAAGGACGGGAAATAACCTCGAATTGTAGATGAGACACAAATCGCAGGCAATTCAGATGGTGCAAATCGGACGCGTTCAACCGGCCCTCCCAAAGCGCCGATAACCCCCGTATTGCGTAACCGTCATTGACTTACCCGCCTCGCGGGTAGAATTGCCGCACCATGATCCACCCCTGGCACGACGTCACCCCCGGCGAAAACATCCCCAGCGAGTTCTCGGCCATCATTGAAATTCCCTTTGGCTCAAGCGTCAAATACGAACTCGATAAACAGAGTGGCCTTATCAAGCTCGATCGCGTGCTGTATTCCGCCGCATATTACCCCGCCAATTATGGGTTTATCCCCCAGACCCTGGCCGAGGACGACGACCCGCTTGACGTGCTGGTCTTCTGCCAGGAGACGGTGGTTCCGCTCACACTGATCGCGGCCCGGACTATCGGGTTGATGACGATGATTGATGCCGGCAAGAAGGATCACAAGGTCATCGCCGTGGCGATCGACGACCCCGAATTCGCCACGTATCGCGAGGCGGCCGAGATGCCACCGCACCGACTGCGGATGCTGCAGCGGTTCTTCCAGGACTACAAGACCCTGGAAGGCAAGGCGGTTGAGGTCGATGAAATACTGCCGGCCAAGACCGCTTATCCGATCATCGAAGATTCATTGGCGCGATACAGCCGCCAGCGGCGTAAGGGATTTCACAAGTAAGATAGCGGGTCTGGGGCGGTTGGCGTATATTCCGACATGAACTGCTGCAATTACCTTCTTCAGGTGATGCGCCATGTCGAACCGCCAAGGATCGCGTTCGGTAGACTTGTCTGACGTGCTGCGGGGAGTCGAAACTTCGCGGGCCGCCAGAAACACGCCTACAGACAATGCCCGCAGAAGGCTGCTCGCAGATTACATCAAGGGCATATTCGCCACTTTTGAAGACAAACCTGCCGCAAAGCCGCCAACCGATCACCGGCTGACGGGGCTCGATCCTGCCGATGACCCCGGATTGTCGCCGCGCATGCTTCAGACGCTGCGCTGCCTGCTGCAGGGCGACTCCGAAAAACAGATCGCTGCCAAACTCGGCATAAGTCCTCACACGATCCACGTCTACGTGAAGTCCATTTACAAGCATTACAACGTCTTCAGCCGGGCTGAATTGCTCGCAAAATGGGTCCAATGGCCTTCAGCAACTATCTGACGGTTGTTGTATCGCAGTAGAAATGTCCTCTTCTTATCGCAATAGAAATGTCCTCATGTGCTTTGGGTTATTCCAGGGCGATGGGAGTATTGACGATGAGCTTGAAAGAGCGGCGGCGATTGATTGTTCTGGAGAAGCTGAC
>JBBRHH010000623.1:0-3425 GCA_038222915.1 Tepidisphaerales bacterium | reverse complement strand
CGACGGGCAGCTTTTCGATCGGCAGGAGGATTGTACCGAAGGGGAGGAGCCTGGTGAGATCTTCCAGCGTTCGGGGTTCTGGGCGCGGGAGCGCGCCGACTTCTACCGGGATGATGGCGGCGACGATGCCGTGTTGGGTTGGGTAGGCCGCGCCGAGGAAAGTTTCTGTGTAGAGGCCCTGCTCGGACTGGATCGCCCGCAGCCGAAGTGCCGGGGCGATGGTTCCCCAGCCTGCGATGAGTAACTGGGCGTGTGGGAATTGAACCGCTAGATGTTCGCCATCCAGGTTGTCGGCTGCATTTTGCGCGATGAGGTCCAGCCTTACGGTTCCCTCGCCGCAGCGTTGGCGGCGTTGGCGGCGGGCTTCCTGCAAGGGCATGTACAACCGCGACAGTGTGTCAAAGTCACGCCCTTGCCACGCAACTGCTTCGACTGTCGCCAATGTCTGCTCGGCCTGCAGATATTCCATCCGCATCAGCTGTTCCTGCCCAAGTTCACACTGGTTTTGCAACTGCTCGGTCGTCATGGTGGCAATTGTAGCGAAGAGGGCACATCCGGCGATGTCGCCGGGCACACGAGCCCAACGCGCGGGTTTTGTGGCATGTGAAATGCTTAAAGAGTGGTTGGGACGGCGGAGCATGGGCCGCGATGCGGCGCACATCTTATTTCTATCGAGGTGAACGATGGCGATCTTCTCCTTTCTGGATCGAGAACACTCAGTTGCCAAGCCCGGATATAGCCGATGGCTGGTGCCGCCCGCGGCTTTGGCGATTCATCTTTCCATCGGCCAGGTTTATGCCTTCAGCGTTTTCAAGATCCCACTTTCGCAGGTTGTGGGGATCAATAAGAGTATTCCGGGCCAAGATTGGACGTTTCCGCAGCTTGCATGGATCTTCTCGCTGGCGATTGTCTTTCTGGGCGTTTCGGCCGCGGTCTTCGGTCAATGGCTTGAAAGGGCGGGGCCACGGAAAGCCATGTTTGCGTCCGCGTGTTGCTTTGGAGTTGGATTCCTTGTCTCGGCACTGGGGGTCCGGATGCACCAACTCTGGATGCTCTATTTGGGCTATGGCGTGATCGGCGGCATTGGGCTTGGGCTGGGGTATATCTCGCCTGTCTCGACTTTGATCAAGTGGTTTATCGACCGGCCTGGTATGGCTACTGGACTTGCGATCATGGGATTTGGCGGCGGTGCAATGATCGGGGGGCCGCTCGCGATCAACCTCATGAACCACTTTAAGACGTTGACGTCGAACGGCGTGGCCGCGGCGATGGCGACCATGGGGGTGATTTACTTTCTTTACATGATGTTTGGCGCCTTCACAGTTCGCGTACCGGCTGAAGGTTGGAAGCCCGAAGGCTACGACCCGACCGCGCGGCGCTCGGCCATGATCACCGAGCACTCCGTTGATGCCGGCCACGCTATCACGACGCCGCAGTTCTGGCTTCTCTGGATGGTGCTCTGTTTGAACGTGACTGCCGGAATCGGCATCCTGGAACAAGCTTCTCCGATGATTCAGGAAATGTTCCACAGCCATGTGAAGGCTGCCGCGGCGGCTGGATTTGTCGGCCTGCTTAGCCTTTTCAATATGGGCGGTCGATTCGCCTGGTCCACGCTGTCCGACTACATTGGCCGAAAGGCAACGTATCTCATCTTCTTCGCCGTTGGGGCGGCCCTTTATATTGCGCTTCCGTTTACCAATGAGATTCACCTGAATAGCGTCGCCGGCTTTGTGGCCGTTTCGTGTGTGATCATCAGCATGTACGGCGGAGGCTTTGCGACCATCCCCGCTTATCTTCGCGACATGTTCGGCACGCTAAATGTCAGTGCGATCCACGGCCGGCTGCTTACGGCTTGGTCCGTCGCCGGTGTGCTTGGTCCTGTACTGGTCAATTACCTTCGCGAGTACCAGATGAACCGTGGCGTTCCAGCCGCTGAAGCCTATTCGTTTACGCTTTATATTCTCGCCACCCTGCTTGTGGCCGGCTTCGTAGCAAACCTGCTGGTCCGGCCTGTTAAAGAGAAATATTTCGCGGATACGCCACGCGGCTTTCACATGCCCCAACCCCATTGAAAAAGGTTAACCATGGACTGTGCAAACAAATCATCCGGCCTCTGCAAACTTGCTCTTGTTGTTGCGTGGGCATTTGTCGCCGTCCCGGCCGCCTGGGGCGTTGGACAAACTGCGCGCAAATCGATGGATCTGTTCCGGGCGGTGCCGGCGACCCAACCGGCTCCGCCCGCGACGGTGCCATCCTGAGCAACGGGTTTGGTGGTTGATGCATCCGAGCCTGACGGGAACGCTATACCCTTGGATCAACTTCTGTTAAAACGTTCGGCCGTACACCGAAACAGAAAGGATCCATGCAGGCTCGCCGCTCCACCGCTCCCATCCCGTTGATCCAGTCCCTTGAGCCCCGCCAGTTGTTCGCCGTCACCGTCGATTCAGTTTACGTATTGACGCCGCACAAGAGCACCAATATTGGCCAGACCGTTACCACCGACGCCAACAACAATCTGATCGTCGCCGGAACATTTGAAGATATCACCGACTTCAACCCGGGGACGAAAACCACAAACCTTACCCCGGTAAAGAATGCGGATGTGTTCGTCGCCAAGTACACCTCGGGCGGCGCGCTTTCCTGGGCTCGGCGCATCGGCGGCGAGAAGAATGACGTGGTGAAGAAAGTCGCCACGGACGCCGCAGGCAATGTGTACGTTGTTGGCAATTTCTATCGCACAATCACCGTCGAAACCGGCAAGGGCACAGTCAAGACATTCACCAGCGTCGGCAGTTCCGACGGCTATGTGGCCAAGTACAAGGCCGACGGCACGCTTGCGTGGTTTGAAACCATTGGCGGCCCGCAGAATGACTCGGTGAACGGGCTGGCGGTGACCAGTGGTGGCGACGTGTACTTTGGCGGAACGTTCGTGCTCAAGGCCGACCTTGATCCCAGTGCGCGGTCCAACACCCAGCCTGCGTTTGCCACGCAGGACGCGTTTATCGAAAAGCTCAATACCAACGGCGGGCTGACCTGGCTGCGCACCCTGCACAGCACGCCGAATCAGAAGTCGTTGATGGACCTGAGCGCGATGGCCGTCGGCACGCATGACGATGTTTTCGTCACGGGGCAGTTCAAGGGGCCGGTCAATTTTTCCACGAACAAGAAGAAGCCGATCCTCATTGAGGGAAACGACCGAGACGCGTACATCGTGCACTACACGAGCGGCGGCAGCACGATCTGGGTTGATGACCTTGGCCGCGACGCGAAGATGACGCCCAATGCGATCCAGGTGGATCAATCGGGTAATGTCTACACCAGCGGCATCTTCCTGCATTCCGGCGACTTTGATCCTGGTCCGGGGACGGTGATCATCGGCCCGCAATCGAAGGATCCCGGCACGGTTTACGTGACGAAACTGAAGC
>JBBRHH010000622.1:0-3439 GCA_038222915.1 Tepidisphaerales bacterium | reverse complement strand
GGACCGGCGTTGACTACAACAGCACCGAGCTTTTCGATCGCAAAGAACGCCGCCACGAATTCCGGGCAGTTGGGAAGTGTCATCAAAACGCGATCGCCACGCCGCACGCCCAGACTCGCCAACCCGCCCGCAAGCCGCTTCACCATCGCCAGCAGTTCGCAATAGGTCCAGCGCTTTTCGTTGTAGACCATCGCCGTCGCGTCGCCGAAACGTTCCGCCGCCTGATCCACCAGCCGGCCCAGCGTGGTGGTGGGATAAACCAGCGTGCGCGGAATCCCGGCCCGGTCCATCTGCGCCAGCCACGGCGGCTCGCGCTTCACCGGCGCTTCGGGCACTTCGCGCATCACCGCTTCGGGTGCGTCGCTATGCCTCCACCAACGCTTCACCGTGTTGATCGGACTCATCATGGGCAACATCCTCCGCTCGGTAGCGGCCATCGCTGAGGAACTGAACGATCCGCGGCAAAACTCGCTCGGGACACTCCACCAATGGATTGTGCCCGGCGCTATTCACAAGCATGAACTGGCTTCCAGCGATCCGCTCCGACATCCGCCGGGAATAACACATCGGAATCAACCCGTCGTATTCACCGGCAATGACCAGCGTCGGCGCTGGAATGTGATAATCTTTTTCCTCAACGTCGCTGCAGGCCAGGCAGCGCAACTGGCGCGCGAGCACCAGCTTCGGAATGCGCTTGCGGCACTGGTCCTTAATGCGTTCTTCTACAATCGCAGGATTCGCATCCAGATATTCGGGCGAAACACTCAGCAGCTCCATCGTCCGCACAAAAGCGTCCGGCGGAAAATGCCGCAGCGCCTGCCCCAGCAGCTTGGCCACCTCGCGAAGATAAGGCGTAAAAGCATCGGCGCACGAAACCAGCACCAGGCGATCGATCCGCGAAGGATGGTCCATCGCCAGACGCTGGGCAATGATCCCGCCTAGCGACAATCCCAGAACGTGCACCCGTTCAAGTTGCAGATGGTCGAGCAACTCGACAATGTCGGACGACAGATCCGCCAGCGTCGTCGGCGATCGCTTCGCCTCCGATTCGCCCGTCCCGCGATTATCAAACTGAATGACCGAGAAATGTTGCCCCAGGGCGTCAGTCAGATTGCGCCAACTCTCACAAGTTGCACCGAGTCCCGGAACGAGTAGTAGAGGGTCACCCCGACCTCTCACGTCGTAATAGCACCGCGAGTCTGTCAACTCGGCCCATGCCATCGTTACCTCACGACAATTGTACGCACGCCGAAGCGCCGAGTTCCGCCCGCCAGCATCCGCCCAACGCCCTTTTTATCATTGTGCCAATCCCGCAATTCCGCCTTGCCCGCCGCGCCCCATCGACAATACTATTGGTGTCGAACCAAACGCGCTTATGGCAGATCTCAAGACACTCAAAGGCGTCGCTGAGAAAGACCGAAAGCTGATCGAGGACACAGAAGTCCTGCTCGGCCCCGAGCCTTCCTCCATGGGGTTTGTCAAAAACCTTTTTTGGGGCCATGTTCGCGAAGAACTCGTCTTCCCCTACCCGCAGGTCAACCCCGAAGAAACAGCCCGTTGCGACAAACTCCTGGCCGACCTCGACGCCTATCTCCTCAACGAACATCCTTCCATCCAGATCGACCAGGAACAGGAGATCCCGCGCTGGGTAATCGACCGCCTCTTCGAACTAGGTGTCCTGGGCATGACCATCCCGCACGAGTACGGCGGCAGCGGCCTGGGTATCACCAGCTACAACCGCGTCCTCGAACGCATCGGCGCAAGCTGCGGCTCAACCGCCGTCATGGTCAGTGCTCACCAATCCATCGGCTGCAAAGCCATCATGCTCTTCGGCACGGAAGATCAGAAACGCAACTGGCTCCCCCACCTCGCCAAAGATTGGCTCTCCGCCTTCTGCCTCTCCGAACCCAACGTCGGCTGCGATGCCGGCGGCCAGGAAACCCGTTGCGAGCTTTCCGAAGACGGCCAGCACTACATCCTCAATGGCGAAAAAAAGTGGTCCACCTCCGGTGCACTCTCAGGCCTCTTCACCGTCATGGCCAAACAGAATCTCGTCGATCGCAAATCCGGCAAGCGCGTCGACAAAGTGACCGCCCTGGTCTGCACGCCGGACCTGCCCGGCATCGACATCTTCGAAAACAATCGCTCCAAGTGCGGCATTCGCGGAACGTGGCAGGCCCGCATCCGCTTCACGAACGTCAAAGTCCCCCGAGCCAACCTCCTCCACGAAGAAGGCAAAGGTTTAAACGTCGCCCTAACCTGTCTGAATTATGGCCGCTGCACCCTCTCGGCCGGCATGCTCGGCGGAGCTGTCCGCGCCTTTGAACAGGGCACCAAATGGGCGCAAACCCGCTACCAGTTCCAGCGACCTCTCGCAGATTTCGAACTCGTCCAGGGCAAGATCGCCCGCATGGCCGCCTATACCTATGCGATGGACGCGGTCCTCTACCTGACCACCGGCATGCTCGACCGCCACGACGACGACATCATGCTCGAAACCGCCATCTGCAAAGTCTTCTGCTCCGAAATGGGCTGGCGCGTGGTCAACGACGGTCTGCAGATCATGGGCGGCGAAGGCTATATGACCGAGAACCAGATCGAGCGCATCTTCCGAGATTCTCGCATCAACCTCATCGTCGAAGGCGCCAACGAAGTGATGCAGTCGTTCATCTTCGCCTACGGCGGCAAACAACTGGCCGAGAAGATGCTCGGCGTTCAGCAGGCCGTCGGCTGGGACCACAGCGAATCTCCCACGCAAAATCTAAAGCGCATCCTCCGTACCATCGCCCACCCCACCGCCATAAAGGCCGCCGCCGCCATCGGCGCTGAGGTCTTTCTCGGCGTCCGCCGCGCCGCCCCCGAGATCCCCAACGTGGACGAATCCCTCCGACACATCGCCGAACAGCTCTGCCAACTCGTCCGCGAACACAGCCACCAGTTCATGATGGCTAGCAAGCATTACGGCGAACAGATCATCAGCCGCCAGAGCGTCCAGGCCCGCCTCGCCGACAGCGCCATCTGGCTGCACGCCTGGGCCTGCACCCTGAGCAAGCTCGATCGCGACCTTCGCGCGCACGCCAGCCCGAACGGCGCGGCCAAGCGCTTCGAGCGCGACAAAGCCGCTGCCATGTACTTCATGGAGATGGCCAAACAGGAAATCCACGACGCCTTCCGTCACCTCGTCGACAACCACGATCAATCGATGCTCCAAGCCGCGGCGGCCGCGATGCAGTACAGCGACACCCTGCCCAACAGTGATTTCGCCATTCCCGAAGCTTCCCCCAACGCCCGCGGCACGGGGCGTGCTCCCGATCAATCGGCCATCAAACAATTCCCCGGCACCACGAAAGGACCCGGTACTTGATGCCTCGGAAAACCATCTACAACGCCACGGTGAAATATCTGCAGATCCTCGACGAGGCCGGAAATCTCGACGCGA
>JBBRHH010000621.1:0-3441 GCA_038222915.1 Tepidisphaerales bacterium | reverse complement strand
AACGGTGTTAAGATGACATGAATGTTCCGCGGCAGGCTGGTTCAACTCATTATGCTTGCGTTAACTTACATTGCAATACGCCGATGCGGTCGGAGGGTCGCGGAGAGGAGTCGGTGTTGGCTGTCTTGAGTAGAATGGCCTGCCGTGCGATCATCACGCGCTTTCGAGGGACATGTCGATTTTCATCCAACGCTCAAGGAGTGGACGCATGCATGGAATTTTTGTTGGCGGCCGGTTGCGCGCTCCTGGACTTATCCTTGCCGTCACGCTCCTGGCAATAACATCGGCACCTGCCGCGACCGCTCCGGGCAAGTCGGCTTTGGATACGATGGACCGTGGCTCGTGCTTTACCGCTTCGGTTGAGTCGTCGCTGCCCGAGCGCGGCATGACGCCCAAGGGTTTGATTATCCGCGTCAACCCTGACAAGCCAGCATATGTACTCTTCGACACCGATTTGCTGCGGTATTCGGTGGGATGGATTGGTGGACCGATCAATTTTCATGGGGTGGAATTTGACGGCGAGCATCGGACTTGGCCAAGCGTCGTGGGCGACGAGTTTTTCGGCAACCGGATGACGCCCGGTTGGGCGAAAGCCGGCACCTTTGAAGATCCGCGTGAGCGATTCGCGTCGACAGATTACACGCCGCAGCCCGAGTCGTGGCAACGTCGCGGATATGGTCCGCTGCCGCACGATTTTGCGCGATACAAAGGGCTCTATCGATATGGGGAACAGATCATTCTCTCATATACCGTTGGCGGAGTTGCCGTGCTTGACTCGCCGGGATGGGAAGCGGGTGGGCCGGGGCTATTCACGCGAACGCTGAACATCGATAAATCATCGGCCGATCTTGTGCTGCAAGTGTTGGAGCACCCTGCGGCGGCGAATGACATTTCGCGGCCGAATATCATCTCCACGCGCTTGCGCAGAGGGAACGCGAAGGGCAGCATCGCTTTGCTTGGCACACTGGCGATGCCAGCCACGCAGAAGGCGCAGCGGCCGGCTATTCCGGCAGATGGGCTGGTTTCGAGGTGGTTGTTTGAGAAAGCAGACGAGAAGCGAATTCCGGCGTCGGAGGCGAAATATTCCGCAGGCCGCGCCGGCGGAGTCGTTGGCAGTGGACAATGGGGTGATGTTTTGCATTTCAAGCCTGGAGACCACGCGATCGTCGAGCACGCGGAAGACGTCGATCTGAGCAAAGACTTTTCGATTTGCGGGTGGATCAAGACGGCGGTGGGTGGCACGGTCTTCTCGAAAACGACTGGCGGCAAATGGGTGGCCGGCGGGAAGACATTGTTTATCGAACATGGTGTGTTGGCGTTGGATGTCGGGTGGGTGGGCGCGGTGCGCGGGCAGAAGGCAGTCGTTGACGACAAGTGGCATCACGTTGCGGTGACGTACGATTCGGTGAGCAACCTTGTGCGGCTTTTCGTTGACGGCGCGGCCGACGGGGAAGGTAAATTGAAGATCACGCCCGATCCGAAGTCGAGCCAGATCCGGTTTGGGTTGACGTCGGACGATTTTCCGCGTGATGGCGGTAATCGTCTTGACGGCGCACTCGATGAGATATGCCTGTTTCGCCGTGCGCTAAAGGCGGCAGAGATCAGCACTCTCGTCGGAGATCAACACAAGACCGTTGAACCCATTATGGCCGCGGTGGTGGGAGAGGCGGAGGGATTGACGTGGGAGTTGACTGAACAATCTCAGTTGCGATTGCATGTTACCGCCGCATCTACCCCAGCGAAGGTGAAGATTGTAATTGGACGACCGGCGGCCGACGGCGTTGCCGCGTTTGAGAGCGCTGTAAAGGCGTCGCCTGGTCCGATCGATCTGGAGCCTTTGACACATGGGGGGCCGCCGCACTGGAAGGAGAAGTTGATCACGAAGGGAGACGTCGGCGCGGACACGAGCGCCTACGTCTCCGACAAGCTTACGGAACCGGCACCGCCGGCGTGGAATACGAAACTGCGTTTTGGCGGCTTTGATTTTTTTAAGGACGGCAAAAGCGCGGCGATCTGCACATGGGATGGCGATGTGTGGATCGTCGAAGGGATCGACGCGAGCCTGGCAAAACTGACCTGGCATCGCATTGCCGCGGGACTTTTTCAGCCGCTGGGCTTGAAGATCGTGGCTGACGCCAAGGGTGTGGAACAAATATATGTCTGCTGTCGTGACCAGATTACCCGACTGCACGATTTGAACGGCGACGGCGAAGCGGATTTCTATGAAAGCTTCAACAACGATCATCAGGTGACCGAACATTTCCACGAATTCGCCATGGGATTGCAGACGGATGCTGAGGGGAATTTCTATTACGCGAAGGCGGCCCGGCATGCGCTTGCGGCGGTGGTTCCACAGCATGGGACGGTTCTGAAGGTGGACAAGGACGGTAAGCACACCGAGATCGTCAGCACCGGTTTTCGCGCGGCGAATGGGTTTGGACTTGGCCCGAACGGGGAGATGGCGGCGACGGATCAAGAGGGGTTCTGGACGCCGGCCAACCGGATCAATCTGATCAAGGCCGGCGGCTTTTATGGGAATATGTGGTCGTATCAGGGCGGCAAGCGCACGCCCGGCGAGGGATATGATCCGCCGATGTGCTGGCTGCCGGTGGATGTGGATCGCTCACCGGCTGAAGACTTCTGGGTTACGAGTGACAAGTGGGGACCGCTGGCGGGGCGAATGTTGCACACGTCGTACGGGACGGGGAACGTTTTCATCACCATGTACGAAACGGTTGACGGCGTGGTGCAGGGCGGTGTCGTGCCGATGCCTGGAATTCACTTTCCGACCGGCATCATGCGCGGCCGATTTAATCCAGTGGATGGTCAACTGTACGTCTGCGGCCTGGTTGGCTGGAGTTCCAACTCATCTGCGCCTGGCGGCTTTTACCGCGTGCGCTGCACGGGGAAGCCCGCGAATCTTCCCGTCGCGATCAAAGTTGTGAAAGATGGAATCTCGCTCACGTTTACAGATGCACTCGATAAGGAGTCGGCACAGGATCCTGAGAGTTATGCCGTGCATCAATGGCAATATCGCTGGACTCAGAGCTATGGGTCCAAGCAATACAGTATTTCCGATCCAAACAAGGTCGGCCAGGACGAGGTGAAGGTCACTGGTGTAATGCTGTCGGCGGATGCAAAGACGGTCGTGCTGAACATTCCGGATATCAAGCCGGTCATGCAGATGCAGATCGGGCTGCGGCTCACGACGGCGGATGGAAAGCCGTTGCGACTCGTGCTTCACAATACGATCAACAAGGTGCCGGAGAAATGATTAGGGCTGATTCATCCGCCGATTCGGCTCATCTGCTGGTTGCCATGGTGGGAATGCACGTCCGGACGAAGAAGCACGCAGTCTGTCATCGCCTGCGCAAGTGCCGACTGGATGTCTGTGCCGGGCGATCGCAGAATGGAACGCACGTCGACTTCGCCACCCTCGAA
>JBBRHH010000620.1:0-3443 GCA_038222915.1 Tepidisphaerales bacterium | reverse complement strand
CCGCAAACTGCACAAGCTGCCGATCAAACAAGCCGGCCACATCCGGCGGCACGCCGCCCGCCGTCGCAATCAAGGTCTTGCGTTCGATGTTGCTCACGGTCAGGTATTGAACAAAGATCTTCTTCTCTTTCCCCACCGTCTCGTTGAAGTCTTTGACGATCAGCCCCATCTGATCCCCCTCGTGGCCGGTCCACTTCTCCCAATAAGTGATCACCGTCCGCCCCTGTGCGTCCGAGCTCACACTGTTCCCGCGCGGCCCAAAGATTAGCAACCACACTACGGACAACACAAAAAGGTCGATCAGCGCTCGCTTGACATAAGACATGAGAAGTGTGCCGCGAAAGAGTCAAAAGGAGCGAGGCCGCCGCCTCACATCCCGCCATCGTTCATCAACAGCACCACTCTACCGCGAGTTCCCCAAAAAGCGATTACGTGAGTGCTTTCGCGACGGCCTGTGAAATCCCGACAGGGCGAATCGGGAAAACCTCCAGCGCCCTCCGGTCGCGCACCACTGTTGGGTTGCGCAATCCCTCGATCAAATGTTTCGCCACCGTGAACGCCGTCGGCGTCACCAGCGTTAACCACAGACTGGAAAGATAGGGCGTCAGAAGCGGTACGGAGATTAGATATCGCCGCAATCCCTTCTGCTTCGCGTACTCGCGCACCAGGTCGCCATACGGCACCACATCGGTGCCGCCTACTTCAAAGATCTGGCTCCCGTCGGCCGGCAAATCGAGCGCGGCCAGCAGATACGCGAGCATGTCATCCACGGCAATCGGCTGCGTCAGCGTCTCCAGCCAGCGCGGGCAGATCATCACCGGCAGCCGATCCGTCAGGCTCTTGATCAACTCAAACGAAATGCTCCCGCTGCCGATGACAACCGACGCGCGAAATTCGATGGTCTCGATTCCCGATTCGCGCAAGATCCTGCCAACCTCCTGCCGGCTTCTCAAATGTGGTGAAAGGTCTGGCGAAGTCTCATCGCCCAACCCTCCCATGTAGATGATCCGGCGAACGCCCGCTTTCACGGCCGCCGCGGCGAAGTTTGACGCCGCCTGACGGTCCTGCTTTTCAAAATCACCGGCGCCGGCCATGAGGTGCACGAGGTAGTACGCGGTATGAATGCCAGCCATTGCCACATCGAGTGATGCCGCATCCAGCACATCGCCGCCTACAATCCCGGTTGTCGCCTTCACGCGCGGCCGAAGTTTATCCGGATCCCGCGCCAGGCATCGCACCGTGATGTCGCGCTCCTCCAGCAGCGGTATGAGTCTGCCGCCGACGTAGCCGGTAGCGCCGGTTAGAAGTATGCTCCGACGGTGTTCCGCGTCTGAATCGTCCATTGGCCTTTCATGATCTCACTGTGCAAACCGTCTCGACAACGCATCGAATCGTTCTTGATTTCGCAGTCCAAGGCGGCCTTGACTTATTCAGCAGTTGGCGCGACCGCCACCACACCGCCGCCGGGCTATAACGTCGATCATACTCGCATCAAACTGGGCGAGGGGGAACGTGTGTTTCTGGCGGCAAAGGCTGCTCTCGAGTCCTGGGCCCAGTTTCGCCTCGGCTGGGTCGAGGCGATCGCCCTTTCCCCCGCCCTTGAAGTCGACGCCATGGTTGCCGTGCTTGGCCGACGCTTCGGACTCTGGTGGCTCAACGCCTGCCGCATCGTCTACATCGTTGCCGAAGACGGCCCAATGTCGCGCTTCGGCTTCGCTTACGGCACAACGCCGGCCCACGCGGGCACCGGGGAGGAACGGTTCCTGATCGAATGGAACCGCGCCGACAACACCGTTTGGTACGACATCCTTGCGTTCTCAAAGCCGCACGGCATCCTCGCCCGCCTGGGTCGCCGAAAGCTACGCAAGATCCAGCGCCAATTCGGAGCGCAGTCTGGAGCTGCAATGTTGAACGCGGTTTCTCCATGATTTGATGACGTCAGGAACATCGCGTCGCCCCTTTTACTGTATAGTTCGGGACAGTAGAACTATAGAACTGGGTGTGCGGTTGTGCTATAGTTCCAAGTCAAGCGGCCTCTGTTCCACCCCTCGATCGGCGACGTCACCGTTGAAGGCATACTCCACGCCCTCTCAGACCCGGTGCGCGTGGCCATCTTTGCCCAGATCGTTGGCTCGGCCTGCTCGCACACCTGCTCGAACTTTCTGAATGTCAGCAACCGGAACATTCCCAAGTCGACTCTCTCCCAGCATTTCAAGGTGCTGAGGGAGGCCGGATTGATTCGTGGCGAACGTCATGGCGTCGAGATGCGCAACACACCGCGCTGTCTCGAAATCGACGGCCGGTTTCCCGGATTGATTTCCGCCATCGTGAAGGCCCACAACGTCCAGTTGGCGGAAACGCCGGGCGCGGCGGGAAAGCGGAAGGCCGCTGGGAAGCGAAAATAACCTTCCCAGTCCCTTCATCGTGACACGCGGCTGACAATTCGAGCTGACCGGGACAGCCGGGACAGGGATTGACTTTCCCGCCCTCCGATTTACCGTCCGCAATATGATGAAACTCGTCCTCCGCGCTTTGGTCTTCAGGCCGTAACGTTCCGAAATTAGGGTGATAAGATCGTTGAACCTTTTCACGCGCCTCCTTCGTCTTGTTTCATAGCCGATGATCGGCAATGAGTTTTCTTGACTAAGTTGCCTGACGATTTTTCAGCCCGGCGCTTCCGCGACCTGGCGTTGCCCCATTTGCCAGCCGTCATTCGCGTGGCGCAGTTGTTGGTCGGGCATTCCGCGGCTGCCGAGGATCTCGCGCAGGAGACAATGCTGAAGGCTGTTGGTTCCATCCAGACGCTCCGCGACGGCGCAGACGTGAAGGCGTGGCTATTGGCCATACTTCGAAATTCGCGCGTCGACTATCTGCGCAGGAACGCAAAGTCTTCCGGTACGCTCAGCCTGGAGGAGCTGAATTTCGACCCTTCGGACTCTCGCCATCCCGAGGACGATCACTGGGAAAAGCCTGCAGAGATTCTCAACGCGTTCTCTGACAAGCAGGTGATTGATGCATTGCAGGAATTGCCCGAGGAGATACGTCTGACGCTGTTGCTGGTCGATGTCGAGCAACTCGACCACCAGGAGGCCGCAGAGATCCTTGCGGTACCGGTTGGAACGATAAAATCGCGAACGCACCGTGGCCGGGCGATGCTGCGGGAGTCACTAAAACCAATGGCGAAGGAACTGGGGCTACTGTCGCGGTAGAGGTGTGCCATGAATGAAAACAGCATCAACGACGCCACATCATCCGGCGAAGATCACCTTGATCGGGCAACTGCACAGCGGCTGAGAAAGCTCCACACCCTTCCGGTAGACGTAAGCGCACTCGAATCGCGCCTGCGTGCACATATCGATCGCGCCAGCGGCGCTTCCGATGCGTCGGCTCGGCGGCTCAAGATCGGTTCGTTCGCGAGATATCGCGCCGTGGCAGCCATTGTT
>JBBRHH010000619.1:0-3448 GCA_038222915.1 Tepidisphaerales bacterium | reverse complement strand
TCCTGATCCCGCGCCTGCGAAAGCGCCGCCAGCGCCTTATGCAGTTCCTCCTGAAGCTCAGGGCTCTCCAGATCCAGCTTGGTAATCGTGTCGAGCGGAATAGCCCGGATCGAAGCCCCGCTGATCAGGTTAAGAGTCCAGGTCTCACTCTTGGATTTCCCATCGCCCGATTCCTTGCTCTTCTTCTCCACGCCAAGAATCGTCCCCTCAAGCTGCTCAGACCCAACCGCAATCTTCACCTTCGCCCCGCGCAGTTGATTCAGCAGATCGGCGAAAGACGGATTGGCCGTAATATCCACCTGAAAGCTCTTCAGCGTCTTGCTGATCGGATCCTGCGACGGATAGACGACAGCACTCACCCGCCCCTTCCCCATATCCTCCAAAACCAGACTCTTCAAAATGTCATTGATCTGCTGCGTCTTGAAATGCAGTTCGGTGTATCCATCCCCTTTGACATTCCCCTCATGTTCAAAATACCCAACGCCACTTGAAAACAGCACCACAACCTTGACAGGCACATCCGCCTGCTTCCCGGCCGCGGGCTGCGTCGCCAGCGTAATCTGAGCCTGAACGCTCGAAGGTAACAGACAAACCCCGGCAACAGCAAGCGAAAGTGCGGCGGCACGAATGAGTTGGCGCATGGGTCGTGATCCTTTCAAAGACGGTAGTGTTTTTCCGATTCAAGATTTGGACGCGGCAGGCGGCCGGAATGTTTCCGGACCCTCGGCGCAATACCATACACGACCCCGCCATGACGTGCCCACGGCCGTCCATACGCGTCACGACCGCACGAGCCGCTTCACCAACGAAATAATCCGACATCACCTTGATAGCCGCTGCCAAGAATGCGCTCCCCGTCTGTCAGGATGCCAATGCCGTGTTCGATTTCAGTAGGGTGGGTGTATGTCGCCCACCATCCCCGCACCAGAATACATCGACAGGTGTTGCGCGCCAGGCGCTCCGGCGCGCCGCGCGCGCAACACCCCCAAACCCAATCCAGGTGTTGCGCGCGCGGCGCTCCGCGCGCGCAACACCGCCCAAGGGATGAGGAGCTACTTATGCGCCGAAAATCCGTTTCGACTCAGCACCCAATTCTTTCCACGTATTCCTCTGCGCCTTTGCGCCGCTGCGTGAAATATTGTATTTCCATCAAACCCAACCGACTTGGTCGCTTTCATGTCATTACGGGGTCAAAAACGGTCGGTTCCATGTCGGTTCAGGGCCGTTTGAGGGATGATTCAGGGTCGGTTATATGTCGCTTTGGGGTCGGTTTTTTGAGCACAGACTTATCCTCGGATTATTCACAACTCTCTTTTCAGAAGGTGTTTATGTCCAATCGGCCCACTGTCAGTCGCGACCAAACACAATTTTTGCGCGCATTTCACCACCGTCGGACAGGTCCACCACCCTTCCCCTGGCCAAGGCTCCCAATCAACGAAGGCAAGCACGATTGATCGATCCACTCCGGTATCATTTCGTGAACTGGAGTGTGAGCTGCGCCGTCATGGGCAAAGCGGAGGCAACTATGAAATGCATCAAGTTTGGGAACGTCATTCTGATCGCAGCCATCACCTCGTCCTTTGGCTGCAATTCTTCAACGACGCGTACAGAATTCGTGCCGGACCGTCCCACCGGGCCGCATTTCGGGTGGTACCAGACTCTGGACGAAGAGCCCGATTATCTTCTGGTGACGAAGCTGACGATACCGGATGTCTTTAACGAACAAGTCCAGGAGATTCGGGTTCGACGCTACATGCGTATCGATGCGAACGGGGCCGCTCAATTTCCTCCACGGCAATATTTCGGCGGCGAGAACTCTGATGGACACAACGAAAAAGGAGGATTTGGCTACGGCGGTGCGATTAACATCGTGGATGATCCGGCCGACGGCCCCGAAGCTGATGACTCCACTCTTCTCGATGTGGGCTACGACTGGACAACGTCCGACCAGATGCGGGGCCATCTGAAGGAGAAGGTTCCGGTCAAGGTGGGCGTGCCTCTTGATATTGCACTCAAGAAAGGGTGCCGGCTTTCAGTACGCTGGCAGAAGGTGAACCGAGCCCCACCCGGCTGATACACACGCAACCAGATTGACAAAAGTTCTCCATCCTCGATCCTTCGCCCCATGCCCGAGAACCACATGCCAACCTTCACCCGACATCCCGAAAACCCAATCGTCACGCCAGGAACCTACCCCTGGCGCATGGCCACCGTCTTCAACCCCGGCGTCCTCTACGAAGACGGAAAGTTCTACCTCTACGAGCGCGCCGCCGGCCAGCTCAGGCCCTTCCACTGCTACATCGGCATGCTCGAAAGCGACGACGGCGTCCACTTCAAACAAGTCGGCGACCAGCCCGTCTTCACGCCCGAGATGGCCGGCAGTGTCCACGGCTCCGTACAGGATCCCCGCGTCGCCAAAATCGACGGCGTCTACTACATGACCTACGCATTCAGGCCATTCGCCTGGAGCTCCCACCCCACCGGCGTCGGCGTCCCCGAATCCCACGAATCCGAATTCCCCGGCGTCATCCGCGCCGCAATCAACACCAAGTCGGGTTCCGCAAACGTATCCGGCGCACGTCCCGACAATTTCACCCGCTCCGGCATCGCCATCTCCCACGACCGCGTGCACTGGAAACACCACTGTTGGGCCACCCCCGCTGAGATGGACGACCGCGACGTCATTCTCTTCCCCGAAAAAATCAACGGAAAATTCGCCCTGCTCCGCCGCCCCCTGCAAATGGTCGGCCCCGAACACGGCACAAAATATCCAAGCATCTGGATCAGCTTCTCAGAAGATCTGCAAAACTGGTCCACGCCGGAGTTGGTCGCAAGGCCCATGTTCGATTGGGAAGACAACCGGATCGGCGGATCAACCCCGCCCATCAAAACCAAGCGCGGTTGGCTCGTCCTCTACCACGGCGTCGAAACCGTCGACGCCTCAGTCAAACGCGTCATCTATCGCATGGGCGGAATGCTCCTTGATCTTAACGATCCGCGCAAAGTCATCGCCCGTTGCCCGCACTTCCTCATGGAGCCCGAAGCCTACTACGAAAAATTTGGCCTCTATATTCCAAACGTAGTATTCCCAACCGCCAACGTGATAAAGGACGGAGTTTTGTATCTGTATTACGGGGTATGCGACACAGCAATCGCCCTGGCGACAGTTCCGTTGAACGAACTCGTGGACTACGTCGCAGGCTTTACCGTTTAGGGGTGTCGCAATGCAAGGACATGCCGGACTTCGCCAACGAACACTACCGCGCTTTGCGAGGCGGATCGTAAGCCTCAATGTTAAGCCCGGGAGGAGCCGGCATCGCGCCGGACAGATACCCGGCGAATTGCGTTTCGTTGGATTGACCAGGCCGTTTCAGAACACGATAGCCGACGACGGCGCAGAATCCGCCGTGGTTTTCAGTGCCCTTGCCCAGCAGATGGGTCTCGTATT
>JBBRHH010000618.1:0-3453 GCA_038222915.1 Tepidisphaerales bacterium | reverse complement strand
CGAGCGACTTTCCGACACCCTTGCCCGCGTGCTGGGTGGCCGGGCCGAGGATGACGAGTGATAACGAGGTCGCCTCGTCGATGCTGATCGGGTCGTCAGGCGCGGAGAAAACGCGGTGGAAGCCAGCTTTGGTCGAGCCGTCGTCCCGCAACACTTTGACGATCGCCTCGTCTACCTCGTGATCCGGCAGCGCTTTGGCACGATCATCGGCTAGGCGGTTCAGGGTCGGCTGCGTGGAGAACCAGTAGCGGCCGGCCTCTTCGTAGAGGTAAGTCGCGCGCTCGGTGAGCTCGCGCAACGCCTCACCGAATATCGCGAGCTGGTCGCCCGGCTCCGCACACGCCAAGCGAAGCCCTGGTCCGGTCAGACCCGCATTTGGCCGCCCCGCAAGAGGCGCGGAGCAGATGAACACGGCGCGAGCCGCACGGGTCGCCGCCTGGAGTTGCGAGATTCGCCGAGATGGGTTCGCCTCCATGCGCGCTGGCAGCGAGCTTTCGCCGTCGACCTCCTTGTCGACTACGGCGTTGAAATTCGCGTCCAGCGGATAGAGCACGCTGGCTCGCACCCGCTCGTGCGAGATCGGAACGCGGGCGGGCGTGATGAGAGGGTCGCTGACCTGCATCTGCCAGAGCGTGCCGACGACGTTGGCCATGAACCGCAGCACGCCACGGGTACGCTGGAATTTTTCGAGGCTTGCCCAGTCCTTTGACAGCCGGTCGAATAGCTCGGGATGGATCGGGTAGGAAAGTTTCAGCAGCTCGCGGTAGCGAGCTTCCTTGGCCTCGGGCGGAAACTCGGCCGGATTGTTCTTGTAGAGGTCCGCGAACGCTTTGACGGTTTCGTCGCGCGCCCGCTCGCCATCGCCGTCGAGCGTCTGGAAAAGACGACGGCGGATGATCTCATAGGTCTCGTCGCCGGATGCCGGCAGCCAGGCCGACTGCACCCGTCCGAATACCTTCTCCAGCCGCAACAGCGCCGCTTCGCCCTTGGGACCACCGGCCTCGGCAACGCTCTCGGGCAGCGAGCCGATTATGAGCACGCCCGGAACCATCTTGGCGGCCTCGGTCAGCGACTGAATGAAGGACAGGAAGGCCTCGAAGCGGTCTTCAGAAAGCTGGCGCGCGTAGGCCACGAGTTCGTCGAGTAGGATCAGCGCGGGGCCTGACAGCGTGAAGAGTTCGACGAGCAGATCGGACCCGGGATTGGTCCGCGCCGCCTCGGCATCTGCCATCAGGTCCAGCCCCGCCTGTCCGGCAATCCGCCAGGCGATGTAGCCCCAGAGCGTTCGGACCTTTGGCCCGTCGCGCAGGATCAGTGGCGTGTCGGCGCCTTTCGACGTGCCGACGAACACTGCGACCTTCGGCGGGGTCCAGTCCTTGATCCCGGCGGTCTGCGCCAGCAGCCCGACACCCTCGAGGATGGACAGGTCACGCGCCTTGGCGAGGTGATAGACGGCTAGCATCGTGTGCGTCTTGCCGCCGCCGAACGCGGTCTGAAGCCCGATGACCGGATCGCCGCCGGTGCCCGACATGCGCTGTAGGCTGGTGGTCAGGATGCGGCGCAGTCCTTCCGTCAGGAAGGTGATGCGGAAAAAGTCCTCGGGTCGTTTGTAGTCGTCGGAGGCGTGGCCCGCGTCCACGGCGAAAAGGTCGGCTGCGAACTCCGCTTCTTTGAAGCGGTTCTCCAGGACGTCCGGGTGGGGAAGCGCCACCTCCCGCCATGGGCGTAGCGCACGTTCTACGCCGGCCGCTGGCGCGCCTGGGGCTGCGGCGTCGAGCTTCAGCGATAGCGTCTCGCGCGGTGGAGCCGCGATCGCGCCGGGTTCGGACGCTGCGGGGACTGGCGTCAGCCCCGATCGCCGCTGCTCTTCATAGAAGCCCTTCGCCTGGGCGATGTCGGCGTCGGGCGCTTTGACCGCCAGTAGCAGCGCGTAGATCGCGTCGAGATACCGAAGTGCCTCCGCATCCTGCAGAGCGAGCGTTAAGTGCGCCGTGGCATTTCGGGCATCGAGCGCGGTCGAAACGAAGTTGCGCACCTTGAACCGGTCGCGCTGCCCAAAGGCCTCATCGAACGTGAAACGCCAGTTGTCGACGATCGTCTTCAGCAGACCGTAGGTGTCGAGCGGCCCACTTTGGTCGCCGCCCGAGGCACGACTGGCCAGCTTTCGCCAGTCGTCGCCATGCTTACCCTTCATCCGCGCCTCGACGAACGGTGTGAGGCCACGGCGGAGCGCCTTCAGCGCGTCCTCAACGCGGCGAGCGGTTACGTCTTCGGTCGACATTACGCGCTCCCATCGAAGGTAAAGGCAGTCTGGTTGGGACCCGGTGCCCCGCCCGTATCGTCGAGCGTCGCCGCGCGATCTTCCAGCTTAGACCACTCCTGCGCCAGCTCGTTGTATACCAGCGCCTCGGCGGCCCAGCCCTTATTGGTGGCGATTTCAAACAACCGATAGGCGAGGGCTCGGGCCTCCTCCGCCTTGGGGCCCATCTGCGCCACCAACGCCGCCGCCGCTTCGCCGCCTCCGTCAGCCGCGTTGAGCACACGGGCGGTGTGCTGGACGCATTCCCAGGTGGTCAGCGTCTTGTCGCTCGCTGGAGACCAGCCAGGTGGCAACTCCTCTCGAGGCGTCAGGCCCGCCTTGCCTTTCATGTCCTTAAATACGCCGGAGGCGAACAGCGCCCGATCGGACGTGTTCTTAGCAGTGGTGAGCGTGATTAATTCGCCAGAGGCCCGCGCGTCGAAACCGTAGGTGGAAAACCACGCCAATGCGACCTGGGTCTCAGGATCGAACGCCTGATCGAGCTCGTTTTCGATTTCCTCCCACACGCGATTAATTACTGCCAACGCTGTCTTGACGCTCATTGCGCTGTCGTCGTCTTCGAGTACCTTCGCATGCCGCGAGAAAACTCCCATTCCGGGACCAATCACGGACTGCTGCATGTCCACGGGGCCGACGCCAGCCTTGCGGATCGTCTGGATTGCGGCGGGCATTTCAGCCTTGAGCGCCCGGATGAAATCGGCGCGGGTTATGACTTCTGCTTCTGTGTCGCGTCTCCTACAAACGAGCACGATCGAAGACGCGAGAGCATTAGCTCCCTGCGCGATCGACCGCCCTGGATTTTCGGTGCGAACGGGCCATGTCCCATCGATAACGAAACCTGCATTCACGATTGCTTGTAGGAATCCGGCCCAGCCAGCCGACGTAATTCCAATCTGACTCTGCTCCTGCTGTTTGAAGGCGTAGTAGATCACTGTTGGCACAGCGCCCGCCGCCGTCGTCATTCGCTTCAGTGCAGAACCCATTCCAGCCATGAAAAATTGCTCAGCCGCGTCGACACCACCGTGCCGATATGGCGTGGCGACCAATTCGTCGTCTTTCGGCGTCTGTATGCGCCTGAACAGATCCGGGAAGATGTTTCCAACGTTGAATTTGAGCCAAGGGTAGAAAAAATC
>JBBRHH010000617.1:0-3455 GCA_038222915.1 Tepidisphaerales bacterium | reverse complement strand
CGCTGATCGAGTCACCCTCCTCGTGGCGCGCGTGAACCCTTCTGCTCCAGCGCAGCAACGGCTGCTCTGCAAGATGACCTCTTGCTGGCCGACTGAATTCAGTCCTTGCAGCGGCGAAGAATTCAAGCCTATCGCGTCAGTTGATCGGGTCATCGCATGAACGAGGAACAAGTCGAGAATGCGGCGTTCGCCCTGCTGCGACCGCTCGGCTACCTGCTGCGGACCGGAACGGACATCGACGACGGCGGCGACCGGACCGACCTGTCGTCTACGCAATTGACCACTCGGGCCAAGTCCGCACTTCGCAAGCTCAACCCCCGCCTGCCCCACGCGACGATCGACGCGGTCGTCGCGACACTCTCCCGGCCGCCGCATCCGACGCTGATCGAGAACAATCGCCACTTGTATTCGCTCCTCACCAACGGCGTGCCGGTCGAGTACAAGGATGCGAAAACGGGCGAAACGCGCGGCGGGCGGGCGCGGCTGATCGACTTTGATAACCCCGCTAACAACGACTTTCTCGTCGTGCGACAACTCACCGTGCAAGGCCCGAGCGGAAAGACGATCCGGCCCGACCTGCTGCTGTTCGTCAACGGGCTGCCGCTGGTGGTAATTGAACTGAAGGACCCGGCTAACGCCGCCGCCGACTTGAATATGGCGATCGACCAGTTTGGGCGCTACAAGGAGACTGCGCCGGATTTGTTCGTGCCGAATTTGCTGCTGGTGGTGAGCGACGGATTGCTGACGCGGGTGGGGAGCATCACGAGCGCGCGGCAGCGGTTTACGCCCTGGCGGCCGGCGAGTGGTGGGGAGCCGACGCTGGAGGCGCTGATCCGTGAATTGCTTAATCCCGCGGCGCTGCTGGATTATCTGCGGTCGTGCGTGGCGTTTGAGGAGGACGAGCGCGGGAACATTGTTAAGAAGATTGCGGGGTATCACCAATTTCGCGCGGTGCGCAAGGCGCGGGCGCAGGTGCTGGCAGCGATGAAGAGGCCGGCGGCAGAGGTGATTCACAAGGGGAAGCCGGGCGGCGTGGTGTGGCACACACAGGGGTCGGGGAAATCGCTCACGATGCTTATGCTGGGCGGGGCGCTGGTGCGGGCGGCGGAGATGGCGAACCCGACGCTGGTGATCGTTACCGACCGCAACGACCTGGACGACCAGCTATTCAACACATTTGCGATGGGGCGCGATTTGCTGCGACAGGAGCCGGTGCAGGCGGAAGGCCGGGAACACCTTCAGCGATTGCTGGATCGGGCGAGCGGCGGCGTGGTGTTTACTACGATCCACAAGTTCACGGAAGCACACGGCAAGATCAGCGAACGGGCGAATATCGTGGTGATGGCGGATGAGGCGCATCGCAGCCAGTACGGGTTTGTGGAGGGGGGCGCGAAGTGGATGCGGGATGCGCTGCCGAACGCGACGTTTGTCGGGTTTACGGGGACGCCGCTGATGGCGGGGGATAAGGTTACGCGGCATGTGTTTGGCGAGTACGCGGATGTGTATGACATCCGCCAGGCGGTGGCGGATGGGGCGACGGTGCCGATCTACTACGAGCCGCGGATTGTGAAGCTGACGATTGACGAGGCGGGGACGAAGGAGGCCGAGCGGAGGATCGCGGAGGCGGCGGCGGCGGACGAGAATGGGGTGGAGGCGGCGGAGAACGTGCGCATTCCGATAGAGGCGCTGTTTGGCGCGCCGGAGCGGCTGGAGAGGGTGGCGAAATTTGTTGTGGAGCATTGGGAGAAGCGGCGCTCGGCGATGGAGGGGAAGGCGATGGTGGTGACGATGAGCCGGGACATCGCGGCGCGGCTGCATGAGGAGATCAGGAAGATTCGGCCGGGGTGGTACGACGCGGATGATGAGATGGGGGCGATGAAGGTCATCATGACGGGTGTGGCGGACGATGCGGCGCACATCGCGCAGCATGTGCGGACGAAGCAGCAGCGGCAGCGGCTGGCGGAGCGGTTTAAGGACCCGGCCGACAATTTTCGGCTGGCGATTGTGGTGGATATGTGGCTGACGGGGTTTGATGTGCCGTGTGCGCACACGATGTATCTGGATAAGCCGCTGGAGGGGCATAACCTTATGCAGGCGATTGCGCGGGTGAACCGCGTTTATGGGGAGAAGCCGGGCGGGTTGGTTGTGGATTTGATCGGGCTTACGGATCAACTGGCGGATGCGCTGGCGACGTATGCCAATGCGACGGGGGAGAATGACAGGCCGATCAAGGAATTGCAGGATGAGGCGATTCCGGCGATGCGGACGGCGTTTGAGCAGCTGCGGACGTTTTTTCATGGGGAACACTATGAGGCGGCGCTGGCGGCGGAGCCGATGGATGTTTTGCGGGTTTATCTGCGCGCGGTGGATCATGTGCTGGACGTGAAGCAGATGGTCGGCGAGGAGACGGGATGGCAGCGGTTTCGGGGGATGGTGAAGCGGCTTTCGACGGCGTTTGCGCTTGCGGTGCCGCGCATCGAGACGGAGGAGATTGCGCCGCATCTGGCGTTTTTCCAGCGCATCGCTGCGATGATTCGGAAGCGGCTGACTGATGAGGGCCGCGACGGTGGTGGCGGCGGCAGAGGCATGAGCGATGTTGATGCGGCGGTGCGGCAGGTGATTGGGAGCGCGGTGGACGCGGGAGATGTGATTGACCTCTTCGCGGCGGCGGGGCTGGATGCGGCGCGGCTGGATATTCTTTCGGATGAATTTCTGGCGCGGGTGGCCGCGCTGGAGCAGAAGAATCTGGCGCTGGAGACGCTGTGTAAGCTTTTGAACGATCAGATTCGGGCGACGGAGCGGACGAACCTTGTGCAGAGCCAGAAGTTTCGGGAGGCGCTGGAAAAGGCAATGCTGCGATACACCAACAAGCAGATTACGACGGCGGAAATGATCGCGCGGCTTCTGGAACTGGCGAAGTGGGTGCGGGAGGTGGAAAAGCGGGGCGAGGCGCTGGGCCTGAGTAGCGAGGAGGCGGCGTTTTATGATGCGCTGGCGGAGAATGGATCGGCGAAGGACGTGATGAGGTCGGATACGCTGCGGCTGATGGCGCGGGAGCTTTCGGAGATGGTGAAGCGGATGCCGAAGCTGGACAGGACGCAGCGGGAGAGTGTTCGGGCGGATTTGCGGCGGAGTGTGCGGCGGCTTTTGGCGAAGTTTGGGTATCCGCCGGATTTGTCGGAGGATGCCACGCAACTGGTTTTGAAGCAGGCGGTGGTGTCTACGGAGAATGGGGCGGGGTTGTAGGACGACGAAAAGATTTCGTGCCGGCGCGGTTAAGTGCGCTTGCTGGCTGGGGGTGGACTTGCGCCATTCTGATCACGCGCGGGTCGCGCGGGCCGGCCTTGCTACATTTCGGTTGCGACATCGAGCACACAGCGCGGCCATCAGGAGTGGTGCGAGGATGGCCGGTTCGGGGACTTGTACTGTGTAGACGCCGCTGGTGCCGTTGGTGA
>JBBRHH010000616.1:0-3457 GCA_038222915.1 Tepidisphaerales bacterium | reverse complement strand
GCCCCGCCTTGGCCAGGGCGCGGCCGGCGGCGGCGACTGGCTCGAAGTCGCACTCTCCACCAACATCAACGCCTTCCACTTCGGCGTCGGCGTCGACCCGCGCGGCCAGAGCATCTTTGAAACCATCGGCGGCGCACCCCTGCCCGGCCAGATCCTCGCCGATGTCCGTGACGATCTCGCCAACGCACGCCACGTCTACGAAATTTCCATCCCACTCAAGAGCATCGCCTACCGCGCCGGAACACAGGATTGGCGCAACATCGGAATCTCTCTCGCCGTCTGGAACGATCAACCGATGCGCGGCGCACAACGCTTTCTGACCTTCGGCGCAGCCCTCGAAGACGGTCGCATCGTCCCGAGCAAGCACGCCCGCCTGCATTTCAGCGACCTGTCCCGCTCCGAGGAACAGGCGGCAGTTGCCATTATCGACCAGCTCCCCGACCTCGACGAATCGCGTCAATTCCTCGACGACTGGCGGGTAACCCGCGCCACCAGCACGCAGGCAACAATGGATCTCGCCCGCGACTATCTTAAACGCCATCCAGCCGGCCCGCCCGCGCTCCGGACTCTCGCATGGCTCGACGGCATACTCCGCACCGACATCACCACTGATCCGCGCGAACGCGTGCTCAAGCTCGCCCAGGAATGCAACGTCGCCGATGCCATCCGCGCCCGATATACAACCGAATGCGGCGCATACCTCTCCCAATGGGTCTACCTCGATCCAAAAGCGCCGCCAAAAATGCTGATGCTCCAGCTCTTCGATGGCCAATCCTGGGAACACCGCGTTTCGCTCGGCAAATTCCTGTCGGTCTGGACAGGCATTCCCAATACTTCGTCGCGCCGCCTCCTCGACAAACTCCCCGACGCCGGCAGTTGGCAGGAATTGAAGATTCCCCTGATGTATCTGGGCATGCAGGATAAGCCGATCGCCGGACTTTCCTTCGGCCAGATCGGCGGCGGCCGCGTCGGATGGGACCATTCGGCGCTGGTCATCGACGGCAAGGAAACGGTCTTCCTTAACGCCAAGCCGACGCCTCCCGAAGACACCAAGCTGACCGGCTATTGGGAATGGCTTGAGCCAAACGTATTGGCCCCCAAGTCGAGTCCCAAAGCACATTCCAATATGCTCCCCGTGCGTGAAGACGACGCCGTCCGTCACGACGCCACCTTCAAGACTCCAATCAGCGCACACCTCGCCCAATCCACGACGCAGCCGACGAACGAGCCGCCCCTCGCCATTCTCGAGCGGGAAGTTCCAAAACTCGGCGCAAGCGACGCAACCATCACCTTCTTCCACGCTATGCAGCGCCTCCTCCCAGCCGACGCGGCCTTCGATGCACGCCTCGCCCAATACCGCTGGTTCATCCAGAAATTTCCCACCCATCCGCGCACGCCTGAAGTGCTCGGACAACTCCTCGTTGAAGCCACGCAATCGAAGCAGACCGCTCCGCCAAAAATCGTCGACGCGCTGCTCGACGAATGCAAAACGCCGCTGCGCACCCGCTACCTGTTCCATCGCCAATACACCGACACAGAACGCCGCTATCTCACCAACTGGCTCGTCGTCGGCCCATTCGCCAACGTCGACGATCACGGCCTCGAATACGCCTTCGGCCCGGAATTCGAAAAGCCGCGCCTCGACTCCACCTACCAGGGCATCAGCGATCTGCTCCGCTGGAAACCGTGTAAAGCCACCCGCGACTTCGTCGATCTCGCCAGCGTCTTCAGCCCCAACGATCACACCGTCGCCTACGCCATCTGCTGGGTCTACAGCGACAAGGCCCGCCCCGCCAGCCTCGAAGTCGGCAGCGACGATGGGTGCAAAGTCTGGGTCAACCGGCGTCTGGTTCACAGCCATCACGTTCACGACTATGCCCTGCGCGGCGAATACCGCGCCGGCATTTTTCTTCCCTCCGGCTGGAGCGAAGTCATGGTCAAGGTCGAGCAGGTCGACAAGGACTGGGGCTTCTTCCTCGAGCTCGTCGACAACGAAGGCCGCGGCCCGTTAAGCGGCATCAAAACCAGCACAATCCCACAGTAATTTCATAAGAAACCAGCCCAATGCTATCACTCTTTATCAGCGCCCTTCTCGCGACGACGCCCGCAACCCAGCCGGCTAAGCCGCTCATGCGCGACTTCATCGGCATTAACGGCCACACCGTCGCGTTCAAGCCCGACTTGTACAAACCCGCCTGCCGGATGATTCGCGATTATCACCCCATCGACTGGGACACCGGCGACGACACCTCCGCCGCCACGCATTTCCCTATGGCCGCGAATAAGGTGGATTGGTCAACCGTCTACGGCTCGTGGATCATGGCCGGCGACGACGTCGACGCCTGCCTGATGTTCGACGGCCGCAAGCCCGACAAATGGAAAGACCTCGCCCGCGACGCCCAGGCTTACGGCAAGGCGTTCGCAAGCGCCATGGGCCCATCGTCCCCGCACCCGCTGGTCAACAGCGTCGAAATCGGCAACGAGCCGGCCAATTATTCCGACGCCCAGTACCGCACCATCTTCGAAAACATGGCCAAAGGCATCCGCGCCGGCGATCCAAAACTACGCATTGCCACCTGTGCCGTCATGTCCGGCAAACCCGACAAATACTCCAAGCCGCTCTCCGCCGTCGCAGGCCTTGAAGACCTCTACGACATCCTCAACGTCCATACCTACGCCTTCGTCGAAGGCTGGCCCACCTGGCGTCGCTCCTTCCCCGAAGACCCGTCCATCGAATACCTCAAGTCGGTCAACTCCGTCATCGACTGGCGCAACGAGCACGCCAAAAAACAGTCCGTCTGGATCACCGAATTCGGCTGGGACGCCACCACCAAGCCCACCCCCAAGACCGGCGACTGGAGTAAGTGGGTCGGCGTCAACGACACCCAGCAGGCCCAGTACATCGTCCGCTCCTATCTGGTCTTCTCCGCCATGGACGTCGAACGCGCTTACCTCTATTTCTTCGATGACAAAGACGAACCCCAGCTGCACGGCGCATCAGGAATCACCCGCAACTTCAAGCCCAAACCTTCGTTCTACGCGATGGCCCACCTCGACAAAACACTCGGAGACTACCGCTTCTCCCGCGCAATCACCCAAACGGCAGGCGACGTCTACTGCTACGAATATCAAAACGCCACCAAAGCCAACGAAAAGATCGTAGTAGCCTGGTCCCCCACCGGGGCAAACCGGTCAGTAGAACGCGAATTGACGCTAAAAGGTGTCCCCTACAAGGCCGAGCGAACGCCCCTCGCGGAAGGCGATGCCGAGACGGTAAAGATCAAACCCGAATCGGCAAGGTACGAACTGACCGAGTCCCCGCTGTTTCTATTTCTCCGTGGGCCCGGGTGATGACGGCTTGCCTTCGTCACGGTTCTTCCTGATCCGTTCCAGATGCCGCACTCCCAAAATATCCTTGTCACGCCCAGCTGTCTGTTTCGCAGCGATCAAAGCGTCC
>JBBRHH010000615.1:0-3464 GCA_038222915.1 Tepidisphaerales bacterium | reverse complement strand
TATCTGGAGGGGGATGCCGCTCGGGGGAATCTGGAGCCTCGGTTGATTGGGTTTTTGCGGCCTGAGGAGAAGCAGTTTTTTAATTTGTTTACTACTGTGAAAGGGATCGGGCCCAAGACTGCGCTGCGGGCGCTGGCGGTGCCGGCGGCGGAAATAGCACAGGCGATCGAGCAGCGGGATACGCGATTCCTGGTGGGGTTGAATGGGGTGGGGAAGCGGACGGCGGAGTTGATTGTGGCGGAGTTGGCGGGGAAGACGCAGAAGTTTGCGGCCGGGTTTGTGGGGAAAAGCATACCTGTTGGGCAGACGCGGCGATCGGCCGTGGAGGAGGATGCGATCCTTTCATTGATGGCGCTTGGGGAGCGGCGGCTGGATGCGGAGAATCTGCTGGACCGGGTGCGGTCGTCGATGCCGGAGGTGAAGACTACGGATGGGCTGGTGCGGGAGATGCTGCGGATGCGGACTGGGCGGTAGATTGGGGAAGATTGTCCACGAAGGAACACGAAGCCACACGAAGAATGCAGAGTGGTACAAGCTGGACGGACCGCGAAATTCTAAAGTGCTTTGAAGGCGTGCAGTTTTGAGGCGAAGACTGCTCCCCGATGGTTTGATGTCACGGCGACGGCAAGCAGGTTGTAAGAGCCTGGTGGTGTCGTTGGGGGGCGATTGAAGTCGACTTTGATGCGGATCGATTCGCCTTTGCCGAGGGCGTGGGGCAGATGCACCTGGCCCAGGACGACTGCGTTGCTGTCGGCAACTACGCCGGTGCTCGCGTAGACGGTCAGTACGTACGGGGCAGCGAGGGCAGCGTCACCGGTGTTGGTGATCGTGACATATGCGGCGTGGGAACCACCGGCGATGGAGCCGGAGAGGCTGGCAGACCGCGCAGTGTCGGTGTAGATGTCGACGTTGGATGTTTGCTCCCCTTCGATCCCTGCGCCGCCGGCGAAGATTGCCTGATTGCCGGCTGTTGCGACGGCCACGAGATTTCGGGGATTGTTGAATCTGATTTGCGACCAGCGATTGGTGGAGGCGTTGTAGACGTCTGCGGTGTTGCCGCCGTTGCTCGCGTTGAGCGTCAGGCCTGCCGCGAAAATGGCCTTGTTGCCGACGACGGCGGCTGCGAGTCCTTTGCGTGCGCTGGATAGCCGTGCGGTGGACCATCGGTTGGTTACTGAATCGTAGATGTCTACGGCGTCGGAGGATGAGCCGCCTGCGAAGATTGCTTTCGTGCCGACAGCGACGGCCGCGATATTTCGCCGCGGCGAAGTGAGTCGTGCCGTCGACCAGCGGGCGGTGGTGGTGTCGTAGATATCCACCCTGGTGCTGTCGGAAATGAAGATACCTTTTCTCGTGCTGCCGCCCGCGAAGTTCACTTTGCCGCCAACGGCGACGGCCGCGAGGTGTGAACGCGGCTCGGAGAGTTCGGCGGTGGACCATTGATGGGTCGTGGCGTCGTAGATGTCGACAGCGTCGCTGATTTGCCCGAGATGTTGACCGCCGGCGATGAAGATTTTGTTCCCGGCGGCGATGGCCTTGGCGGTGTCACGGGTTTGGGAGAGCGGGGCGGTGGACCAGTGATTTGTGGAGGCATCGTAGATGTCGACGACATCTACGCTGGCGAAAAAGGCGAGATCGCCAATGGTGGCTGCCGCGAGATTCCCGTGCACTTTTGACAGATGGGATGTAGTCCAGTGCGCGGTTTTGGGGTTGTAAATTTCGACGAGGTCGCCATCAGTGAACAACGCGGCGGAGTCTACGGCAACTGCTGTTGCTGGAAAGATCGCCTGCGCAAGAATAGAAGCAGACCATTGGCCGGTGGAGGAGTCGTAGATATCAGCAGCATTGCTGGGGGTGTCGGCGGCGGCTCCGCCGGCGAAGATGACCTTGCTGCCGACAGTCGCCGCAGCGGGTGAGAATCTCGGCACAGAGAGGCTGGCGGTGATGTGATCAAGGCCAATTGGGGTTGGTGTGCTAACAAGCGCGGCACTGAGTTGGGCGCGGGGCTCGAGGGGCTGAATCAAAAGGGGAGCGTTGACTTGTGGCGCTGACATACCTGGACCCCGAATCGGTGAAATGACGGGGACATCGTATTCCAAAACGGTCCGCTATCAACGGCGCTGTCAGTTCATTGACTACGATGCGGACGCGCGGCATCGATCACACTCGTGGAAGTGGTCCCCCCTACTGCTACCTGACTGACGGTTTCACAGACTGCGGTGTTGGTGACGCACGCGATTTGCGGCGTGCAGCGGGACATCATTTCGAAGACCTGGTTCAGGCGGGTCCATTGGGCGGCTTCTTCCAGTTCCCAGGTGTGCCCCCAGAGGTGGAAGACTGCGTTTTGTTTTTGGGTGAGCTGGATGAGGGCGCTGGCGGCTTTGGGCCAGTCGGCGGCGTTGCCGTGGCGGATGTAGCGCCAGAGGTTTTTGAGGTTGAAGCGTTTGATGGCGTTCTTGATGAGGGCGAGGGGTTTGTGGGGGTGGGACTGGAGGGTGGTGGGCATGAGGAGGAGGCCGTTTTGATGGCGCGGGGCGTCGAGGGAGTAGAGCTCGACGGTGCGGAGGCCGAGGAAGCCGGCGGATTTGATCATGTCGAGGTGGTTGGCGTTGAACTTGCCGGCCGGGGGGCAGAACATCTTGCAGGGGATGCCGGTGATATTTTCGACCCAGGCGCGGGAACTGGTGATTTCTTCGTCGGCGATGCCGGGAGGAGCTTCGGTGAGGAAGACGTGGTTGATGGTGTGTGCGCCGATTTCGTAGGACCGGGAGAGTTGGCGGATTTGCTGTTCAGACATGACGCCGGTTGGGGCGGTGCGGGGGATGTAGAAGGTGCCGGTGAGTCCATGGTGGGAGAGCATTTCCGCGACGCGGAAGTCGAGGGGGTGGCCGTCATCCCAGCTTGTGGTGAAGAGGGGTTTCATGCTTGGGTTACGCGGCGGTTGGAACTGCGCCGAACCTTTTGATGGCGGATTGATAGATTTGCAATAGTTGCTGGTGATTTTGTGGGCCGGTGTATTTGGCTTCGAATTCGGCACGGGCGGTTTGACGCATTTTGGTTTTGAGGTCGGGGTGGTCGAGGAGTTGGTTGGCGGTGGCGGCGAGGTCTTCGGCATTGCCGGGCTGGAAGAGGAGACCGGTCTGGTTGGGTTTTACGAGCTCGGCCATGGAGCCGTGGTTGGCGGCGAGGACGGGAGTGGATTTGGCGAAGGCCTCGATGGCGACGCGGCCGAAGGTTTCGTAGCACTCTGAGGGGAAGACTAAAAAGGTGGCTTCGCCGACGTAGTCACAGACTTCGTCGGGGGTTTTGCGGCCGAGCCATTCGATGCCGGGTCCTTTGGCGGCGGCTGCGCGGACGTCGTCGGCGAGCGGGCCGTCGCCGATGATTTTCAGCGGGATGCGGTGGCGGAGATTTTCCCAGGCTTTCAATAGCGTGTGGAGGCCTTTTTCTTTGGAGAGGCGGCC
>JBBRHH010000614.1:0-3465 GCA_038222915.1 Tepidisphaerales bacterium | reverse complement strand
GAATATGTCCTCCTCGCCGGCAGTGTCCTCAGCGGAGTCCTTGGCCTTATGGCCTTCGGCATCCCCTCGCTTCTCGTTGCGCTCGCGTCTATCTTATATACCGTCCGGCGCAAAACCCGCCGGCATACGGCCATCGTGATTCTCGCCATCGCGATCGGGCTGATTTGTTGTGCCGCCGGTCTTGGGGTCTCCGACTATTGGTGGCTGCACAGCCGGCATTTGAAGTGGATGCACCGATGATCGAGTTTGTCTGTTCAGGCTGTGGAAAGAAATTCCTCGTCGGCGATCAGCACGCCGGACGAAAGGCCAAATGCAAGGGCTGCGGCGCTGACATCACCGTCCCAGGCAAGACCTCCCAACAGGACGCCGAACCCGAGCTCGAAGTCATCGATCCGTTGCCACTAATTCGCCCGGCCATTCCGCAACCCACCACGATTCGTCATATACAGACTTCACACCAACCCGCTGTCGCTGTCATCGAGCGCCCAACCCAGTCCGCTTCCGCGCCAACTCCAAAACCAAAACTCCCCGTCCGCACCCGACGCCTCATGGCCGAATCGGTACAAATGGCCAAAGCCTTCGCCAACTTTCCCCTCATTCAGGTCAAACCCGTCGCAGGCGACCCGCCCGAAATCTACGATATCGAATATCACATCAACGGCCTCGGGCCCGGCAAAGGCAACAACCCTGCCCCGCGCAGCAACCACAAGGTCCGCATCGAGCTCACCAGCGAATACCCGCGCCAAAGCCCCAAGTGCAAGATGCTCACCCCATCCTTCCATCCCAACATCGACCCTGCAACCATCTGCGTCGGCGACCACTGGACCGCCGGCGAGCGCCTCGTCGACCTCGTCATCCGTATCGGTGAAATGATCACCTACCAGGCCTACAACATTAAAAGCCCCCTCGACGGCCAGGCCGCCATGTGGGCCGACCTCCACCCCGACCAACTCCCCATCGACAATCGTGACCTGCGCCCACCCGATCTGGAGTAATTTCCAACGTCCCGTAACCCCAGACGGCAGCTTGGCGCGTGCCTTTTCGCGCCCACTCCCTCTATAATCCTTCGTCGATTGACCTCTGCCGCTCTGGATAAAATATGACCGCCTTGCCATCCACAACCACTGACGCTCCAGTTCCTCCTGCAACAGTTCCAACTGCTGACAAAACCCCCGACCACAACCGCACCAACGTCGACTACCGCAAGCCCATGCCGCGGCCGAAGGTCCGCGGCCTCGTCACCGACTTCCACTCCCATCTCCACGCCGCCCGACACGGCCAAGTCTGGTTTGAAGCCGCCGACCACTACGGCATCGACCGCTTCGTCACCATGACGCCGCTCGAAGAAGCCCTCGGCCTCCAGCGCGACTGGCCTGGCCGCCTCCACTACATCGCCATCCCCAAATGGGGCGACTGGGGCGACGGCTTCATCGACCAATGGCGCAGCCGCATCGAGGCCTTTTACAACATCGGCAGTCGCATCGTAAAATTCTGGTTCGCTCCCCCGGCCATCGGCGAACGCCAGTGGCGTCTCGACTCCGACATGTTCCGCCCGCTTCTCCAGGAAGCAGTCGATCGCGGCATGGCCATCATGACCCACATCGGCGATCCCGAAATCTGGTACCAGACCAAGTACACCGACACCGCCAAATACGGCACCCGCGACGACCACTATCAAATGTGGGAAAACGTCATGTCCGAGTTCGGGAAAAACATCCCCTGGATCGGCGCACACCTCGGCGGCAACCCCGAAAATCTTCAGCGACTCCAATCCCTCCTCGATCGTTATCCCAACCTACGATTCGATTGCAGTGCCACCCGCTGGATCGTCCGCGAAGTCTCCAGCCGCCGCGACGAAGCCCGAGATTTCTTTCTCCGCAATCAGGAGCGCATCCTTTTCGGCTCCGACCAGGTCAGCATCGACGGCCGTGAATTCGACTTCCTCGCCAGCCGCTTCTGGGTCCAGCGCCGCCTTTGGGAAAGCGCCAGAAATCTGCCTAGCCCCATCCGCGACCCCGACTTCCCGGAAGAAAACCAACCCATGCTCCGAGGCCTCGCCCTCCCCGACGAAGTCCTCCAAAAACTCTACCACGACAACGCCGCCAAACTCCTGGACCAGATCGGAGCAACGTTCGGTTCGTAGGCGTTTTGCCAACACGCAAGGATGCATGCCCCCAAAGAACTGGATCATCGCCGATAGCTCCCCAGCAGCCGCCGAACTTGCCAGCCGCCTTAAGACCTCCCCGCTCATTGCGCAGATCCTCCTCAACCGCGGCTACTCCGAACCCCAGGAATGCCGAGACTTCCTCGCCCCCACTCTGAAGCTTCTTCCGGATCCCTCCACGATCGCCAATCTCCCTCGAGCCGCCCAGCGCGTCGCGCAGGCGATCCGCGACAATCAGAAGATCGTTATCTACGGTGACTACGACGTCGACGGTATCACCTCCACCACCATCCTCTGGCACGCCATCCGACTCCTTGGCGGCCACGCCGACTACTACATCCCGCACCGCATTGAAGAAGGCTATGGCCTCAACTCCGAAGCGATCACCCAGATCTGCGACGCCGGCGCACAACTCATCATCTCCGTCGACTGCGGCATCACCGCCATCGAGCAAGCCAAAATCGCCGCGTCACGCAACGTCGATCTTATCATCAACGACCACCACGATTGGCGCACCACAACAGCGGTAGGGGAGTCCGGTCCAGTTCCATCCCTTCCCGATTGCCACACCATCGTTCACCCCCGCCTGAACGGCCCGACCGATACCCCGTATCCAAACCCGAACCTCTGCGGCGCAGGCGTGGCCTTCAAACTAGCCTGGGGCCTCGGCCAGGCCATGAGCGGTGCAACCAAAGTCAGCGACGCGTTCCGCAGCTTCCTCATCGACGCCACCGCCCTCGCCGCCCTCGGCACCATCGCCGACGTCGTCCCCCTCAAAGGTGAAAACCGCGTCCTCGCCCACTTCGGTCTTGGCGGCCTCAAGCAAAGCAAACTCACCGGCATTAAAGCCCTCATCGCCTCCGCAAACCTCACCGGCCAGAACCTCGACAGCTACCACGTCGGCTTCCTACTCGCCCCACGCCTCAACGCCTCCGGCCGAATGGGCCACGCCCGCGAAGCCGTTGAAATGCTCACTACCGCCGACGAAGCCCGCGCCTTCGAAATCGCCAGCTTCCTCGAAACGCAAAACCGCGAACGACAATCCATCGAAAAAACCATCTTCGAACAAGCCCTCGCCCAATGCACCGAGTTTGGCTACGACAAGGAAGACTGCCGCGGAATCGTCCTGGCAAATGAAGGCTGGCACCCCGGCGTCATTGGCATCGTCGCCTCCAGAATCGTCGGCCGCTATCACCGCCCCGTCGTCATGATCGCCCTCAACAACGGCCACGGCCAGGGCTCCGCACGCTCCATCAGCGGCTTCCACCTCGCCCACGCCCTCTCCGCCTGCAGCGAACACC
>JBBRHH010000613.1:0-3473 GCA_038222915.1 Tepidisphaerales bacterium | reverse complement strand
CGGATCTTCGTTGCCAAAGACGCCCTCAAGCTTGGCATGGTCGACCAACTCGGCGGCCTGAAGGACTCGATCAAATACGCCGCGACGGCGTCGAATCTTCAGAGCGGCGACTACGAAATCCGGGTTCTCCCCGCGACGCGCACGCTTGCGGATCTGATTCACGGCGGCGACGGCGCGGACGAGCAGCTTCCGTTTAAGCCGACCGTCAACTTCTCGGAACTGTCGATCCTGAAAACGCTGAGCCCCAACACGGCCAGGATGCTGGGTCAGCAGCTGCAGGTGCTGCAACTGCTGCAAAAGCGGCCGTTCATGCTGGTTTCGCCTTATGTGATCAGCACGCGCTGAGAAGTCTTTACAGCAAGACGAACAAAGGGCAGGGCGAGTCAAATCGCCCTGCCCTTCTTATTTCTTCACTGACGTTTGTCGTTCGGTTCTCTTACTTCTTCCCAAACGCATAAAGCTTGTCCTGCGTCCGCACCAGCACGGTTCCGTTTGCGGCCACTACGCACGAGCGTGAGTTCTTTCCGCCGGTGCCGAGTTCTGTCTTGCTCAGCGTCTTCAGATCTTCGGCCGACACCACCCAGACTGTTCCGGCCTCATTCATGCAGTAGATCTTGCCGTCCGCGCCGGTCGGCGAGGCCCGGAACACTTCCGACCCTCCGAGCTTGCCCGACTCCTTCGGTTCGCCTGTTTTCGGATCAACACATGTGATGGTCTTCTTGTCCCCATCCAGCACATAGAGCTTGCCCTTGTAAAAGAGGGGCACACAAACGTCGCTCGTAAAATCCTTGGCTTTCCACGCCACGCCGGTTTCCGTGATGTCGCCGTGCATGTCCGATTTCACCGCGAAGACTTTTCCGCCCTTGGGGGGACAGGCGATGATTAGATCGTCGGCCGCGACGGGCGACGGCACCAGGCGCCAGTGATCAATCTTGGTTGGATTCCAACCGCCGCAGCGCCAGAGCTCTTCGCCCGTTTCCGGATTGTGGCCGGTGACCGCATCGCCGCCGATGAGCACAATCTGCTTCCCGGCCTTGGCCTCAAGCGGAATTGGCGTCGCGTAAGATTCCTTCGACTCGCCCTTCGCCTCGCTGGGGCGAACCCGTTTCCAAATATCCTTCCCACTGGCCGGATCGATTGCCAGCAGATAAGAGACCGCATCCGGCGTCACGTCGCGCTGCAACACCTGAATATAGAGCTTGCCGCCGTAGAGCAGCGGGCTTGATCCATAGATCCATTGCACGTGGAAGGCACCGTGGTCTTTCTGAATGTTCCGGTTCCAAAGCTCCTTGCCGTCCATGTCATAGGCGACGAGATCGCCAGTGCCGTAGTAAAAGTATGCGCTCTTGCCATCCGTCACCGGGGATGGGCTGGCCATCTGGTTGCGATCGTTCTTGCTGAACCCCTCGGCCACCTCATGCTGCCAGAGCACTTTGCCGTCGATACGGCTGATGCACATCGCGATCAGCTTTTGTGTCTTGGCATCCAGCGAACTGGCGAGAATCTTGTCGCCCCAGACGACCGGCGTGGCCGAACTGACACCAGGCATGTCAACCGACCAGAGTAAATTGTCGGTCTTGCTCAGGGTTTCCGGCAGCCCGGCTTCAGTGGTTGACCCATTGAACGCGGGCCCGCGCCACTGAGGCCAATTTTCCGCACGCGCAATGCCAGCCAACGACAGCACCAGAACCAAAGAGCAAATGATCTGTTTCACGAATAATCTCCTTGCCTTGGATAATACATTCAAGCCCCGGGAATAGCACCGTGACGGGGCGGCTCGATCCGGCGTAAGATTGCGGCAATGCCCCGCGCGCCTCAAGTCCTACCGGTGGTTCTGCCGTTCCTGTGCCTTTGCTGCACGCAGCCCGCACCGCCTCAGCCGCTCCATTCCCCCGACCACTGGCACGCTGCGCCGGACTCCCTTGTCACCGGCGACGAAGCCTCCCAAGGTCCTTTCCAAACCATTACCCTCACGCCCCCAGGCGGCACCATCCAGGTCGCCCTCTCGGCCGGTGAGCTTGCCGTCACGCAGGCCGACCTGCTTAAATGGATCAACACCGCCAGCAGCGCCGTCACCAATTTTTACGGTCACTTCCCCGTCAAGCATCTCACCCTCACAATCATCGCCGGCGGCGACGAACCGATCGGCCAAGGTGTCACCTACGAAGGCAAGCATATTCACATTGCCATCGGCAAGAACGCCACGCTCAAGCAGCTCAACGCCGACTGGGTCCTCACCCACGAAATGTTCCACCTGGCCTTTCCGGACGTGGGCGAAGGCCACGCGTGGATGACCGAAGGCCTTTCCACGTATCTCGAACCCATAGCCCGCGCCCGCATCGGCAACATCACCGCCGAGAAAGTCTGGACTGACGTTGTCCACGACATGCCGCAAGGTCTTCCCGAGCCCAACGACCAGGGTCTCGAGCACACGCACACGTGGGGGCGCACCTATTGGGGCGGGTGCATGTTCTGGCTGTTGGCGGACACACAGATCCGCCAGCAAACCAACAACAGGCACAGCCTCGACGACGCCCTCAAAGTGATCCTGGACAAGGGAGGTGACGGCTCTGAAACCTGGAGTGTCGATCAGGTCATCGCGACAGGCGACGGGGCTACCGGCACCACCGTGATCAAAGATCTCTACGCAAAAATGGCCAACGCCGCGTACGCACCCGACCTTCAATCACTCTGGCAACAGCTCGGCATCACGAAAGTCCGCAACAAAATCACCTTCGACGACAGCAGCCCCTTGGCTGAAATTCGAAAATCCATGTCCGCCCCGCCCGCCAACAAACCGTAAACCTCCCACTGCCGCGCAAGACGCCAGGCGCGCCATCAAATTACCATCACCGCCGGCCCGTCCACGCTGGTACCACCTCCACCAGCTCCACCAGTTGTTGAATGTCGCGAAATCGTAGCTATGCTCGGTCGGCACTTTCGCTGCCACTGGGGCGGCCGGAGTTGATTTTCAAGCGTTGGAGACGTTTTACATGTTGATCGCCCGCCCGTTGACAGTTGCGGCCCTTGTCCTGTCCGCCGCCGCCCCCGTACTCGCTGGAACGCAGAGCATCGTCCTTGAGGCGGGTGCGCCCGTCGCAGGGAGCGACTTTACCCTCGCGCCGCTGAGTTTGGCTCAGTCGCTGCAGTTCAACAACGCCGGCGACTTCGCCTTCTTCACGGATTCCAACGCGTACTACAACGGCACCAACCCCGACCGTGATCAGGGCGTGATTAGAGGTAATGTCGCCGATCCGTTAGCGATCTCACTTGTCGGCCGCACCGGCCAGTCGATTAATGGCCAGACGTTCGTCGAGATGAACCAGTCCGTCGTGCTCAACAACGCCGGTGGTCTGCTGTGGTCGTTCGACATTGACTACACCACGCTGCCCTCCCGCAACGACTACCCTGACACGATCGTCTACAATGGCAACGTGATCGCGAAGTACGGCGACACGATCGACGGGCATACC
>JBBRHH010000612.1:0-3491 GCA_038222915.1 Tepidisphaerales bacterium | reverse complement strand
GCTTCTGGCCGTGAAGAATCTAATTGGCGAGAAGCACGATCTCTGGAACGTGAACACAGAGCGGTCGTACTACGAAGAGTTTTCGACAAAGCCCGCTGCTGATGGAACTGCAGCTGAAAAGAACGTCGAGGCGGCGTCCGTGGGCGTCATGCCTGCTGTATCGCGCAACAATGCGGCCTGAGGGGTGGGCGAAAGACATGGCCGAACCTCCCATCAACATTGGCGTCATTGGTTGCGGACAGATCGCGCAAAATATTCATTTGAAGATTCTGCCACGATTGCCGGGTGTACGCGTTACAGCCCTGGCTGAGGCGGATGCGGCAAACCGTGAACGCGCAAGGGCGCTTGCGCCGGGCGCGACGCTCTTCGAGAGCGCGGATGAGTTGATCCACAACGCCCAGGTCGAGGCGGTGCTGATTGCCCTGCCCAGCGCTCTTCACGCCCAGACCGCAATCACTGCGCTGGCCGCGGGGAAACATGTTTATCTGGAAAAGCCGGTGGCGACCAAACGCGCCGACGCCCGGCGCGTTGTCGAGGCCTGGCAAACGACGAAGATGGTGGGGATGATCGGGTTCAACTACCGGTTCAATCCGCTGATTCAGCAGGCAAAGACCATTCTTGGCTCCGGGCTGATAGGTGATCTCCTGGCGATTCAGAGCGTCTTTTCCGCGGCCGCACATAGCCTCCCGGAGTGGAAGAGAAATCGAATCACCGGCGGCGGAGTATTGCTGGATCTTGGATCGCATCATGTGGACCAGGTGCAGTATCTGACGGGCCAGCCCATAGATCAGGTTTTTGCGCGGACGTCCTCTGTTCGCGGCGAGGCGGATAACGCCGCGCTGGAAATGCGGCTTGCGGGCGGCGCGCTTGTGCAGTCCTTCTTTTCATTGAGCGCAATCGATGAGGATCGAATCGATTTGTACGGAACGCGCGCCACTTTGAGCGTGGATCGGCATCGCGGATGGTCGGCCGAGGTGGATAATTCGGCGCGGCAGGGGAGCCGGTTTGACGGAATAATGCGGGGGCTCGGGCGAATGGCCCATATCGGATACGCGATCGACAAATTTCGTGCGGTCGGCCATGAGCGGTCATACCAGGCCGCCCTCGAATGTTTTGTACGGGCGGTTCGCGGGGAGGCGGTGGAGTATCCGAATTTGGAAGCGGGTTATCGCAGCTTGTGTGTGATCGAGGCGGCGGAGAAAGCCGCGATCCATGGGGCGAGTGTTGCGATTAGCGAGATCAACTCAGTCGTGTAATGCTTTTGCACGAAATCGTTCCCAGAAGAATCCAGCGGCGTTGGCGGCTTGCGAGAGAAACATCAGGCACGAGCAAGCGGCAACCCTCGAACCTTTTTCATGGACGATCGGGTATCGCAGCAGATCGCGATAAAATTGCACCGGCTCGACGCGCATTTTTGTCGCCCCGCGCCGAGCCCGAAGCTGGCGGAAGAAGTGAGCGCCGCGGCCGTAATTGAAGTGCTGCCGGCAATAGGTGTAGAAACGGAGCCGGTGGGCATGCAGGACAACCGCTTCGGAGGCATATTCCATGTGATAGCCGGAGTGGAGCCAGCGGTCGCACAGTTCGCGATCCTCGGCGGCTGCCCGCGGAAGCCGCGCGTCGAATCCACCGACCTTGTGGAACAGCTCTTTTTTCAACGCCATGTTGTTGGAGGTGAAAAAGGTCGCACTGTGGTTTTGGCGATTGAAGTACTCGTACAGGTAGGAGATGAGAAGTTGGCTGGATTGGGCGTAGATGTTGCGGGTCAGTGCGTTGATCACGCGGCCGCCAATTGCGGAATCGGGCCGGGCACGAAGACGCTTCGCCAGGACTGTGAGCCAATCGGAGGCGGGGGTGCAGTCGTCGTCGGTAAATGCCAGGTAGTCGTGCGTCGCACGCGCCGCCGCGGTGTTGCGCGCCATGGCCGGGCCGGCGTGGGGCTGCTGGAGGAAAACGAGATTCATCCTTGTGCTGAACCGATCCTTGATCTGGTCGTAGCGCGTCGTGCTTCCGTCGTCGATGACGAGGATTTCAAATGATTCACGCGGGTAATCGAGATTCGACAGTGCTTCGAGGCAATTGCGCAAGGGGGCCGGCCGGGCGTATGTGGGGATAACGATGGAAAATGTCAGCGGTGGTGTGCTCATCCCACCTCGCCCACCGCGGGCCTGCGAAAGGCCGGCAGTTGAAGCAACGATCGCGCGAACGAGAGCTCTGCGGCGCTGAACTCGCCTAGGAGCACGAGCACGACACCAGTGGCAGCCGTGAACAGCGCCGCCTCACCAAGGACGAATACGCCTTCCACGCGCCAGAGCCGCATGGCGTAAAAGGCGAGCGATGACAACGCGACGCTTCTGAGCAGCGTGGCGAATCGCGGGAGAATCTTCCAGATGCGATGCACGGCAACGATGGTCGTCAGTGCGCCGGCCCAGGCGAGAGCGGTCTGTACTCCCGCAGCGCCGAGGGAACCAAAACGTGGAATGAGCAGCCAGTTCGCGAGGATGGCCAGCGGCGCCATGGGCACGGTGAGAGTAAATGTCCACATCGGTCTGCCTTTGACGATCAGGATTGCCGTGGTGACGGAGATCATCGCGAGGCCGATTGCGCCAAAGATCAGGAGGGCCATGATTGGACCGGACGCAGCGAAGCGTACGCCGAAGCTGAGGGCGGTGATCTGCCGCGATGCGCCGGCGGCGATACCGGCGATGGGAAGCATCAGGAGGATGATTCGCATGGCGTCGGACGCGATCTTTCGGGCCACCTGCTCCTGGCCAGTGCTGACCAGGCGGCTGAGTGTCGAGAGGAGTAGCGGGGAGAATGACGCAGCGAAGACGCCGGGGACGAGGGCGAGATTCTGTGCAGCGCCATAGTAGCCGGCCGTTTCGGCTGACGCGCCCATGGCCATGAGAGTCATTAGATCGATTTTGTCGAACAGACGCATTCCCATTGCAAACAGGAAGAGCGGGAGGGCGTAGTCGAAGAGTTTGCGGGCGGGAAAGTCGGAGCGGCCGAGTAGTTGGGGGCGGACAAAATAGCGCGCCATCACCAGTTCGATGATGGATGCGCCCATACTGCCGAGGATAGCGCCCTTCACCGACAGGCCGAGGTGGACTAGGAGGATGATGAGGATGAGACGCCCGATCCAGCGGCCGGCGCTGGCGACGGCCCGCTGCCCGAATGCACCGATACCGATCAGAATGTTGCGATGGGCCTGGGCGAGGCAGAAGATGGGGATGTCGAGCGCGAAGAGGAAGAGATAGACACTCAGTTGCGGCTGATGCATGAGATGGGCGATCGGCATGCTCAAGGACGCGAGCAATATTCCGGCGGCCAATCCAGCCAGAAGGTTGAGACGGACGACGGTTGCACCGACGGGTTGCCATTCCTCACGTTCGCCAACGAATTTGAGTGTCGCCAGGGCGAACATGGAACTGACGCTACACTCGATCCAGGCGATGATGGTGGACGCGAGAGCGAAGAGGCCGTATTCGGAG
>JBBRHH010000611.1:0-3549 GCA_038222915.1 Tepidisphaerales bacterium | reverse complement strand
TGCTATCGGCCGGGCTGGTCGACCGTGAAAATGATCCCCGGGCGTCCCCATGTAATTGAACTTGAAACAAAGTTGGGAGTACTGGTCGACTCAAGATGGTGGACCAATCTCACATACCCACCAGTGCTATCGCCCGACGTGCGGCAGGGGGTGCGGCCCCGGGCAAGCCACTGTAGAATACGTAGAATCATACAACACCAGACCACGGAGATCAAAACATGACGCTTTTAGCGCGCTTGCAGGAGGACATGAAAACGGCCATGAAGGCTGGGGAAAAGGACCGTCTGGTGATCATCCGAATGCTCATCAGCGACGTCAAAAACATCGATTTACAGCCCAAAAAGCCTACTGAAGAGGAAGCGGTGGCCGCCTACGCCAAGAAGGTCCGTAAGAGCGCCGAAGAATACGAAAAGCTCGGAAAATTAGATGAAGTCGCCAAGCTGAAAGCGGAGCTGGTGATCGTCGATTCGTACCTTCCAAAGAAAGCCTCGGCCGAAGAGACCGATAAACTGGTAGCCGATTTCCTGGCCAAAAGTCCCTTCACCCCGGACAAAATCGGCCACGCCATGGGCGCCTTCATGAAAGCCCACGGCGGCCAGGTCGATCCGGCAATCGCCAACGCAGCGATCAAGCGGGCGTTGAATCCGTAACGGCTCGCAGCTTCTTCAGATCCTCAAAAAAACCCGGATACGTCTTGTTCACACACTCGGCATTTTTGATCGTAACTCCGTCCGCCCGCGTGCCTGCAACCGCGAAGCTCATGGCCATTCGATGGTCGTCATAGGTATCTATCTCGGCCGGTGGAAGGTGATCGGGTGGATCAATGATCAGATCGTCTCCGTCTACTTCGACGGTTGCGCCCAGCTTGCGCAACTCCGTAGCGAGAGCTGCCACGCGGTCGGTCTCTTTTAGCCTCAGAGTATGAAGTCCCCTGAGTACGCTTTGGCCTTTGGCGAAGAGCGCCACCACCGCGAGTGTCTGGGCCATGTCCGGCATCGTGGCTAGATTGGCCTCGATTGGCTCGAGCTGAACCGCGCCGAGGATGGTAATGAAGTCACTGCCGAATGTGAGGCCCGCGCCCATGCGGTGGAGGAGGTCGGCGAAGCCGATGTCGCCTTGTAACGACCTTTTGCCGAGGCCTTCGATCGTTACCTTTGAACCTGGGGAGATGGCGGCCGCGGCGAGGAAATAACTGGCGTTGCTGGCGTCGGGCTCGACGTCATATTCGGTGGCGTGATAGACGCCCTGGGGGATGATGATCTGTTTTGGCTCGGCGGTGTTGGGGTCGCGGATTAGCTCGGGTGTTACGCCGAAGTGATCCATGAGCTGCATGGTCATGGCGACGTACGGCCAACTGGTCTGGTGCGGGTCGAGATCGATGTGGACTTCGTTCCGGGTGTACGGGCACACCTGGATCACGGCGGAGAGAAACTGGCTGGACTGGGCCGCGCCGAATCGGGCGATGCCGCCGGCGAGGCCGTGGGCGTGGATGACTACAGGAGGGAAGCCTTCGTCGTGGAGATATTCGATGCGCGCGCCCAGGTTCTTCAGAAGAGCGGCGAGCTGGGCGATTGGACGCTGGCGCATGCGTTCGATGCCGTCGATTTTGTAGGTGCCGAGGCCGAGGCAACACAGAGCCGTCAGGAAGCGCGTGCTGGTGCCGGAATTGCCGCAAAAGAGATTGCCCGCGTGGCGGGGGATATTGCCGGCCTGGCCATGAACGACGATGGTGTGGGTCGTCTGATCGACCTCAAGCTGGAAGCCGAGTTGAGTAAGACTTTCGATCATCACGAGCGTGTCGTCGGCGAAGAGGGCGTTGCGGAGTGTGCAGACGTTTTTGCCCAGGGCGGCGAGGACCAGTGCGCGGTTGGTGAGGCTCTTGGACCCGGGCGGTGTGAGGCTGGCCGTGAAAGGCTTCGTGAGAGGATTGAGACGAATGTCGGGCATGGGGAGAAGGTACGGGGTAGATGTTGGGCTGCCAAGTCAGAGAGATTTATCGAGCGATTGTTTCAGTTTGCCAATGTCCTTTCGCGGTGCGTGACGCGCGCAGAAAAGCACGGCCAAGCCATGCGAGCATGGCCGCGACGAATGGGAAATAGATCCATGGAAGACACTGCAGAACCCAACGAATTGCGACCATCAGAAAGAAGTCGCCGACAAAGAGAAATCGCCCGATTTGCATCAGCGTGGCCAGGATCAAATAACCACAGATGCGAGTGACAGTGCGGCTGTGATCGGTCAATCGAGGGGCGATTCGTTTGAGGTAGATCCAGGTGAGAAGGGCGCTCCAAAGCGTGATGGCGCCAGCCAAAACGATTGCTGCAATTCCGTTCATGGTCATTTCACGTATGCCCAACGCCGCCGAGAGGAAATCCGCTCCGATGAATGCGGCGATGACGCTGATGCCGCGGCCGAAGTTTCGCAGCACCGGGGAATTGTCTGGATATCGTCGTTCATTGCTCAACAGGAGGAACAACCCGGTGTGAAATATTAAAAAGTACAACGCGATGAAGAGCGTGAGGTTTGGGTCGGATTCGTCGCGGGTTTTGTATGCGGTGACGAGGGCGGCGACGGCGGGCACTTGTGCGATGCTCATGACAATTGCTCCGCGCGCGAGGCGGCGGAGCCATAGGGGGTTGCTCATGTCGAGGGCGTTGGAGCCGGAGAGGGAGAGCCAGATGGGGAGGTTGCACTCGGGGCAGTTTTTGGAGTCGAGGAGATTGCGGAGGCTGTAGCCGCAGCGGAGGCAGGGCTTGGATCGGGCGATGGGATCGCTTTTTAGAAGGGTGGCCATGACACGCTGCCCCGATGTGGGTCGCGCGGCATTATAGCGGCCGTCAGCAGAATTCGGCGCCGACGATGAATTCGCCGTCGTCTCCCTGGCTGCACGAGACGATGCGGATCTCGGAGTGCATGTGCTTGTCGCCCATCTTGACCTCAATGATGTGGAAGGTTCCCACGGCCAGCGATGTTTCGGAGTCGAATCCGACGCCGTGGCGGGACAGGTTGAGGGAGACGACCTCGATGCGATCGTCGGCGTCGGTGGCGGTGGGTGACGAGAGCCAGGCCTCGGCGACGTGGGGCTTGCGTTCGCTTCGGCGGCGGTCGCGGCCGGTCGCGGCTGATTGTGTTCCTTGAGTGAGGATCTGCGATAGCATATCAAATGGATCGACGCGAAAAGGGGGCGGCTTGAGATTGTCCTGGAGCCTTGATTCATAGTGGGCGCTCCATCTTCCAGAGGGGCCCCTGGTTCTCGATAAATCGGTAGCCCAGGTGCCGGTAAAAGGCGACGGCCGGGTGATTGGTGGGGGAGACGTGGAGGTGGATGGTTTGGGCGTCCCAGCTTTGGAAATATTGGATGGCGCGCTGATGCAGGATTCGGCCGAAACCCATGCGGCGGAATTGCGGGCGGATGTGGAAGAGATTGATGTAACCTTCGGTGAGTCCGTAGGGGACTTGAAGCTCGATCTGGCCGAGGCTTTCTTCGCCGAGGAAGGCGAGGAGATGGCCGTCGGGGTACTCTTCGCAGCGATTGTGGAGGGCCTTTAA
>JBBRHH010000610.1:0-3550 GCA_038222915.1 Tepidisphaerales bacterium | reverse complement strand
AGAGAAGGGCGTGACTTCGACTCGGATGCACGAACGGGCGACCTATTGGTATACGCTTTCGCAGCCAAAATTGACGGGTCTGGACAAGGCACTTGCGGAAAAGCGCCTGATCGCCGCCCCCCCGCCGATTGCCGCCGCAGGCAATCTGCAGCCTGGCCTGGTGGCCGAGATTTTCTCCGACGTCAAATTCGACAACAAGGTGAAGACGCGGCTGGACAAACAAATCGAGTTTAACTGGAACAATGATGTTCCAGCGCCGGGGATAAAGGGGAACGTCTACGCGATTCGATGGACGGGTGTCATTCGTGTTCCGTCGGACGGGACGTACAACTTTAAATCGGCCGTGGATGACGCCATGCGCATTTGGATTGACGACAAGATGGTCATCGAACACCTTGGCGTGGCAGCCGATGCCCATGACAACGTCACGCTCAAAGGCGGGATGCATAAAATCCGCATCGACTATTGGAACTCCGGGAGTGCCGGACGGATGGTTCTTCACTGGTCGAAGGACCAGGATTTTGCCGAGCAGCCGTTTGGGCGGGGTGTGCTGTTGCACGACCCACAAGCGGCAAACCAGGTGCCCCCGCCGGCGCGGGGGATGTACACCATGATGATCGGGCACGGCCATGGCAGCGAACCCTTTTATGAGTTCACCGCGTCGGGCTACGTGCTGATCGGGTTTGACGTCAGCACTCGAGATGGTGGCAAGGTGATTCGATCGGCGGTTCCGGTTTACAAGACGATCTCCGGGAATGTGCGCGGCCACACGCTTGGACATCCTTCGCCGGACCACAAGCTGATTCTGGCGAAGCCGGGGTATGCGGTGGGCGGTTTGACGGGTCGTTGGGGCGATGGGATCGACGGGATGTCGATCACGTTTATGCGGCTGAAAGGCGAGGGGCTTGACCTGGACGATACGTACGAAAGCGAATGGATGGGAGGCGAAGGCGGGAGTCAGCCGACGCCGGTGCGGAGTACGGGGAAGCCGATCATCGGGGTTTTTGGGAACGCCCACGACAATCTTGATGGACTCGGGTTGGTGGAGCGGGATTAGTAGACTAGTGCCTGGCGCGGGGCGGCTGAGCCGGTGACGGTCTGGGTGTTTTTGCCGACGTTGATCGTCATCGTGCAGCTGACCCGCACCACGCGACTGACGTGGGTGGTGGGATCGGGAGCCATGTCGGCCTGAAACGTGCAGGAAGTCACGTTGCTCGCCAACGGGTAACTCGGGGTATTGGTCACATCGTTCAGGACCATCAGGATCTGCTTTTGATCCGAGCTGAACCGATACGTGCGGCTGCTGCCAGTGGCTGTGTAGAGATCCATGTGATCGCTCGCGACCTGGATGGTCTGGCAGAGGCGGACTTCGCGCAGAAGCTGGTTGAGGGAAACGCGGCCGGCCTGCGTGCAGCGATAGAACTGGTCGTTTGAATCAACCGCCTGGGCCGACGCGGTGAAGGCGGCGGCAATAGCCGAGAGAAGCATGGCGGAGATCGAGAGGCTGATCATGGCCTCGACGAAGCTCAGGCCGCGCCGCGGTCGGAAGCGGCGGCTCGACGGCGCGGCCAGGAGACTATATCCGTGCATGCTCATGGGAGTTCCCGGTAAGTGTCGGCGAGCGGAACGTAGTTGGTGCCGAAGAAGACGCCGGTGGGGTAATTCGTTGTACCGGTGCTGGTGATGATGATGTCGCTGGAGCCGTTGACGGTCATCGGCAGGTTCTGGAGGTTGATGATACTGCCGTTGATGTTGCCGCCGGCGTTGCCACTGAAATTGATGTTGTCGGCGATGATGCTGCCGTTGACCGCGCCGAAGTCGCCGCTGAAATTTACTGCGAATCCGGGGGCGAGGATGAATGCACCGGTCAGCGTGCGCAGGGTGCCGTAAGAGGCCGGGAGGGTTTCGACGCCCTGGACTGTGGTGTTACCGCTGAAGTTGAGCACGTTCTGGGAAATCGTGCCGGTCGGATTGTTCTGCACGACGATCGCGCCCTGGATTGTCACGTTGCCACTAAAGGTGACTTTGTTGGGGGTCTGGATCAGCAGGACACCTTTGATCGTTGTATTGCCGCTAAAGGTGGGATTGGTGTTTGGGGCGATGTAAAAGTTGTCGAGCGTCTTGTTGCCCGCGACGTATTTGGTGACCGCGTAGGACGAGAATGCGCTTGTGTCGACGGTGGGGAAATCGGGGGCGGGGACGCCTTTGTGGATGTGATTGGCGTTGATCAACGACACGTTGCTGGTTCCGCCGATCGAGCCGGCGACCGAGACGTTTCCGGTGGGATTGGTAATGCTGATGTCGCCGCTGATGACCTTGCCGCCGGCCGAGACGGGGGTGGCATCGACCATGTCGGTGGAGAGAAGACTGCCCTTGGTCGGATCGGGGCTGCCGAGGATTTGGGAGGCACCGGCGGTGGTGATCTTGCCGTTGGATGCGATGCCGTAATTGAAGACGGAGCTGGCACGTTGGGCGATTCCGTAGTTGATCTGCACGGTGCGGTTGATGAGCAGGTTACCCTTGTTTCCGACAACCGCGACGATGAGTTGCTGGCCGGACTGGGTGATGGTGGCACGGAAGCTGGAGCCGCCGCCGAGTGCGACGTAGTTGGTTGTGCCGGACGGGATGCTGATCACGCTGCCGGACAGGCCAACCGACTGCCCACCCATGTTGGCGGTGCCGTTCAGGTTCGTCGACAACTGGTTGTAGATGGTTGTGAACAGATTCGCCTGGACGGTGTTGTGTGGGATGTTGAGATTCGCGAGCTGGTAGCGGATGAGCTGCATGCCTGATTCGGCCGCCATGAGCGCATCTGAACCGCGCAGGTCGTTGCTGGCGAGCTGGGCGGAGGTCGTTGTCGCGGCATAAAAGCCGACGGCGAGCGAGGAGAAGAGGACGAGATACATCATGGCCAGGACGGCCGCCATACCTCGTCGGATTTTGATGGTGTTTCGCATAGTGCACGCATCTTCAGGGCGTCGCGTCGAACGCGAGCCACGATTCGGTCAGGACGACTTTGTTGTTGTGATAGATGGTGACGGTGACCCTGATGGCAGTAGTCGATCCGTTGGTCACGTTCAGAGTGACTTTGTTGGGATCTACACTGTGGACGACAACAGATTGCGACCATCCGGTGAACTGCGTTAAGGATTGACGCCGGGCGTCGATGGGCGGGGAGAACGATTGGCCGTCCAGATCGTCCAGATCGTTGTAGGTCGCGAGTACCTCACCGCTTTCCGCGCCCCAGTGGGTTGGGAGCACCGGATCGTTGAAGGCAAGACTCAGGCACATCTCGTGGACATTTTTGACGAGATTGCTGGCCGCGGTGAGGTCGGCGGCGCTGCGGTTGGACATCCCCCCTGCCGCCAGGAGCTCCATCAGGCCAAGCGTGCCAACCCCGACAATGATGGTGACGAGAGCGGCCTCCATCAGGGTAAAACCTCTGCGGGATGTTCTGGGTCTGCGACTCACAGACCAGATATGCAATTCAACGGCCGGTTAGGCAAATGGGGAATACTGCGATTCGGATGTGAAGCTGTGAGGCTTGTTC
>JBBRHH010000609.1:0-3553 GCA_038222915.1 Tepidisphaerales bacterium | reverse complement strand
GCCTGCAGCTCGGAGACTTCCGGCAAGCCGATCGGCGTGGTCCGACGGAAGCGCTCGGGAAATTCCACCGCGATCGCTGGCGCGGCGGGAATCTGGGCAGCGGCGGTGCGGCCCGGTTGGGACTGCTCGAAGATCAGCATGTTGGAGGTTGCTCGGGCTGCGTCTGGAAGGCGACCAGCTGCGAGGCTGGACCTGGCCGACATTTTGCCATAAGCCCGGCCAGGACTAGCGCGACCTTCATCATCGTGGCAGCCATTCCGCAATTCTTTGCTCGTCATCCCGGCGGACGCGGGTATCCATGTTGATCTTTCGTAGACGCACTATGGATCCCGGCTTCCGCCGGGATGACGCCAAAAAAGACATTTGCTACACGCAAATGGTAAAGAAACCGGTCATTACATCTTCCGCACGCGTGGCCTAGACTCAGCCCCAGATGAACGATCCCATCCCCACCTCAGGCGACCCCGGCGCTGTCATAAACGACGAGCTGCCGAATTCGCGCAAGGCGCTCGACCGCCTGCTGCAGGACATGATCGAGCAGCCCGAGCGCCGCATGGCCATCGCCGAGGCCATCGAGTCCCAGTTCGGCCAGGATCGCGCGATCCTGATCCTCGACATGACCGGCTTCTCGCGCACCACCCATCGCCACGGCATCGTCGCGTTCCTGCTGATGATCCACCAGATGCAGCGCATCGCCTGCCCGTGCATCAAGGCGCACGGCGGCGTGCTGGTGAAGACCGAAGCCGACAATCTGTTTTGCCTGTTCGACACCGTCGATGCCGCACTCGCTGCGGCGCAGGACATCTCGCGGCGCCTGGAACTGATCAACGTGGTGATGCCGGCCGACCGGCACCTGTACGCATCGATCGGCGTCGGCTACGGCCGCGTGCTGAACATCGAGGACGAGGACCTGTTTGGCGACGAGGTCAACCTCACCTGCAAGCTCAGCGAGGACATCGCCGAACAAGGCGCGATCCTGGTCACCGCCGAAGCCCGCGCGCGATTGCCGGCGGTGCAGGACAAACTGGTCGAACAGACCTTGAGCCTGTCGGGATTGTCGCTGACTTATTTTCAGCTGGTGGATTGAGCTGGCCGACTGCGAATAACTAGTTCCCCCGCCGTAGCAAGATTGCTTGACCCGACAAAGTGTCCGGATAAATATGTCGCAACACCCAGCTTTCAGCGAACTACTTTTAGTCAGACATCAAATCGAGATCGTTCGTCAAAAAGTAAAATAGGGGTAGCTCATGAAAATGGTAAAAATCCTTAACGTATTGTTTGTTTTTTTGCTTTCCGCTTGCACACTAACTCGCGGGTCAAGCGTTCTCGTCGGCACCTCCCGCCCATCGATTGATCCGGCACAAGTAAGACTCTACACAGAGCTTCCGATCAAGTATGAAAAGGTAGCCCTGCTCTCTGCGGACAGTCGAAATGACTTAGCGAGTCAACAGAACCTCACCAATGCCGCAATCGAACGGCTGAAGAAAGAGGCTGCAAAACTGGGCGCTAACGGCATCCTGCTCGATGGCATCGGCAACTATGAAGTCGGTACAACCGGAATCATCACAGCAAACACTACGGGCTCTTACACATTTGGCACATTCGGCGGCGTAACCAGAACTGGAAAAGCTGCTACTGGCGTTGCTATCTTTGTTCCTGAGGAGCATTAGGCCCCAGTAGCACATGCAGGGACTGGTCGAATAGGAAGTCAGCGTCTGAGGATCGTCGCTGACGTATTTTCAGCTAGTGGGATGAGTTGAGCGAGTGCGAATAGCTGCGTCTGTCCCTGAGGTATCGCGATCTTCTCAATCCAAGTAGATCTTTTCTACCACAAGACGCACTGCATTGACCGAAGTTAACGCCAGGTCCCGAAGCGCAGCAGGAATATGGATGACGTTGTCGTGCTTCTTTGCATGGAGCACTCTATTTCCGGCTTCGCGGATTCTTTCCATGTCTGATTGTAGATCTGGCCTCTTATCGGTTGCGTCCCCGATTAGGTCTCGAAGCGGTTTGGTGCTACCTGTATACCTCGGGTTGGCTGAATACGCTTCAATCCCAAGGTTGGTCGCACGATCTACCAGAGCGTACTCAAGAATGGCGCGAGCAAGAGCGACTGCCGCCAGATAGTTGCCAAGAATGAAGCTGTGATTTAGCTCCCGAAGCCTAATTTTCACATGGCCGGGAAGGCGCTGATCAGTATTCTGGCCTAGGGCCGGTTCAATATCTGAAGCGTTTCGCAGCCACTCATCTGGACTAAAAAATGCCGAAAATGTAAGGCGACCCACTGCTTCAATGTCATCCTCTGAAAAGGTTCCAGATTCGTCGTTACACCAGAAATCGTACCCGGCATTCATCATATTCCACACGGGAAGACTTTCAGACGATTTGCTAGCAGTAATGACTTCGCGTTCATCCCAATTTGCAGACTCTGCTTCGGGAAACAAGTCGGGGCGCCGCACCAGCTGATCGAAGACCGACTGCATAGACATCCGATTCGGGCAGAGAGTGTCGCGATAAAATGCCAGGGGCTTTGAGGCGACACTCTGATGCCCTACGCCCAAGGTTGCCTCTTGCAGCAATCTATCCACGTCTCGGATGGTCACGAGGATAGTCGCGGTCGCGAACAACACAAACTTCAATAATTCCTTCTGTCCGCCAGAAACATCGACACTGAGAAATTGATTCGCGCGAAAAAGAGAGCTGAAATCTTGTTCGCACTTGGTCAATCGAAAGTTCAATTCTGATTCGTGCGACATTACTCTTCCTTCTGACGCCCCGTGAATTCCCCCCCAACAAGGAGACGGAGGCAGTTACTTCGCCTCACCATCCTTGAATATCGCAATACCGCGCGAGCCATCGGGCTTGATCCACGCCCGATACATCCCTTCCGTGTTGAACGGCATCGCGATATTTCCTTGCGCGTCCATCGCGATCGCGCCGCCGTCGCCGCCCAGTTCGACCACACGTTTCATCACCACGTCGTCGGCGGCTGCGGCCAGCGTGTCGCCGCGGTAGGCGACGCGGGCGCAGATGTCGGAGGCGACGTTGAGGCGGATGAAGAACTCGCCCCAGCCGGTGGCGGAGACGCCGCAGGAATCGGTGGCGTAGGTGCCGGCGCCGATGATCGGCGAATCGCCGACGCGGCCCCATTTCTTGTTGGTCATGCCGCCGGTGGAGGTCGCCGCGGCGAGATGCCCGTGGGCGTCCAGCGCGACCGCGCCGACGGTGCCGAAATGCGTGGTCGGTTCGAGCGCGGCGTGCGCAGCTTCCTTGGCCTTGGCGTCCTGCAGGTCCTTCCAGCGCTGGTCGGTGCTGAAGTAGGCCGGATCGACGAACACGGCGCCCACAGATTTTCCGAACGCTTCCGCGCCATCGCCGATCAGCATCACGTGCGGCGATTTTTCCATCACCGCGCGCGCCAGCAGTACCGGGTTTTTCACCGTGTGCACGCCGGCGACAGCGCCAGCCATGCGGGTGGCGCCATCCATGATCGAGGCGTCGAGTTCGTTGACGCCTTCATGGTTGAACACCGCGCCCTTGCCTGCGTTGAAAT
>JBBRHH010000608.1:0-3567 GCA_038222915.1 Tepidisphaerales bacterium | reverse complement strand
TTTCTTACGCCTACCCGGACGCGGCGACGCTGGACCCGAAGATCAAGGCCGCGACGAGCCGCGCTGACGTGTTAGCGATTCTGCGCGAAGCATACACATCGGCGACAGTGAAGAAGTTTTCAGAAATGTACGGCGAGCAGCTCAGTGCCGAGGAAGCCTGGCGGGATGTGATCCCGTGTCAGTCGGCCGAGAACGAGGCATTTGCCCATGCGGTCTGCAACTGGGGTGTGAAGCGGGTAGGCCATGAGAGCAGCGGCAATGCCCCCGTGCTCGGGCGGCGGCTCGCGTTTTTGCGCGGGGCATGCCGGCAGTTCGGGGCGCATTTGTGCGACTATCAATCCTGCAACCTCGGCGACGCATCGAACATCTTCTCGCGAGAATCTTCGTTCTTCCCGGCCTCATCCCGCTACATCCTCGACAACCAGTATGACGCATGGGCCGGCTCGGGGATGAACTGGGTGCTGAAGGATTACCTGCTCTTTCATCTCGCTGGATGCGACACGTTTTATCATGAGGAAGGCAACGACATTTACTGGAAGCCGGGCGGCAACTCGGCCGGCGATGATTTTCCGTTCGGCCTATCGCCGCGCGGGCGGGTCACCGAATCGGTGATCAAGCTTGCCCGCGAGCATCCCGATCGCGGCCACCAGTTCACGCCGGTGGCGTTTCTCCTGGATGAGGCGCACGGGTACAGCCAAGAGAGTTTCACGCCGGGACGATTCGGACTCGATCCGCAACTGAACCCGGCCGTGCTGACCTATGGGGCGCATGAGGATTCCATCCGCGCATGGTTTGATGTGGCCTATTTCCCCGCGCCTGAAACGCAGAACGAACCGGCCAGCGCCATCCGCCAGACCTTTGTGAACGGGATTTTTGGCGACATCTACGATGTGGTCGTCACCGCGCCAAAACATGCGGATATCCTTTCCACGTATCCAGTAGTCGTCGCGGCCGGGGATGTGATCCTAACGGAAGATTGGGGGAGGGCCATCGGTGCATTTGTGGACGCGGGTGGGACATTTGTGGTTTGCGCCGATCAGCTTTTGGGGCGCGGCGTGGGGCACCTTCCAGTGCCGTCGATGGGGGAATTGGCAGAAGCGAATGTGATCGAGTGGAAGGGGCCGGATCAGGGGGATCAGTCGGTGGCGTCGAACGTGTTTCGATATCGCCCGCTGACAGTGCCGGAGAATGCGAAGGTGTTGGCGACGGCCGATGGAAAGCCGGTGGTGGTTTCAATTCCGAAAGGGAAGGGACGGTTGATTGTGATTGCGATTCCGCATGGGCTTGGAATCGATCGAAGGCCAACACCGATCCTGCCTTTGGTATTGCAGCACGTGACGCAAGGGCTGATGCCAATCAAGGTCGCGGGGGATGTAGAGTGGACGCTGAACCGGCTGGACGATGGCGGATGGCTCGTCGGGCTGCTCAACAATCGCGGCGTGATTAAGCCGCAACACGGAGTCTTACCAACGGATCATCACCAGGCGCAGGCCGTGACGATCACGGTTCCGTTTCCGGTAACGAAGAGCAGTGAGTGGATGAATCGGGCCGCGCTGTCGTGGAAATCGGCCGAGAAGATTTCGTCAACAACTCTCACCGTGCCCGCGGGAATGGTTCGGCTGATTGAGATTCATTCGGCGACACCGTAGATCCCTCGTCGCTGTCGCTCCTCGGGATGACATCGTCTACACGTCCAGCTTATAAATCCGTTTAGCATTGCCCGACCAAAGCCTTTGCTGCTCGGCCTCCGGCCGGCTTGCGATGATCTCTTTCAGCGCCGCGATCCAATTGGCAGGATGCGTGCGCCCAAGGCAGATCGGCCAGTCACTGCCGAATACAACCCGATCGGGGCCAAAGACGTCGAGACAGTGATTGACAATCGGAGCGAGTTGATCGGCGTTCCAGTCAGGCGTGGCTCGGGCCACAATGCCTGAGATTTTGCAAGCGATGTTGGGACGTTTGGCGAGCGCTTCCATGTCCTTCTTCCACTGCCCGGCCTCATGCTCCGGCGGCGCGTCGGCCGGGGGATTTTTCATGAAAGCCTTGGGATCGGCGTTGCCGCAGTGATCGAGGATGAACTGGGTATCGGGGCAACGGTCGGCGACCTTGCCGCCGTCGGGAAGTTCGACGGCGCGCATGCACAGGTCGAAGAGGAGGCCTTGCTCGCCGAGGAATTGAAGGCCTTTCAGAAAATCCTCTTTGACAGCGGTGCCGGCGGGCGTTTCCTTGCTGTGAAGCACCTGGCGGACGCCGCGGAGATAGCCGGTGGAATTGAAGCGTTTGATATAGTCGCGGAAGGTTGGGCCGTCGGGATGCCCGCCGATGACGGCGGCGATGGTGGGATTGGTCTTGGCGCGGCAGAGCCCAATGACATATTCAGCCTCGTCGGCTTTCTTGTCGGCCGTGACATCAACCTCCATATACACGGCCTTCACGTTCAGGCCCTTCATTTCCTGCAGGTATTGCGGCGTGAGGTACTCGGCATAGAGCGGCCCGCCTTCCTCGAGCCAGGCCGGTTTGTGTTTGGCGGTGTCCCAGAGGTGCTGGTGCGTATCGATGATCAAGGATTCTCCAGAAGGCTTTGAGAAAGGATGCGTCGTGGCACACGAAAGAGCGATCGGAGCGGCGAGAGCAACAGCGGCGAGCTCGAGAATCTGACGGCGCGTGGGGTTTGAATGCATTGGAGATATTTCATCCATCGCCGAAGAGAAAAGCAACGCGAGCTATTAGCGACGGTCTGTTGCCGTGGTTATTCGTCCAGCCAAGCCGCGCCCTACGCATCCGAGGAGATTCATTTCGCAGCGGGGATGACTTCGAATTCCTGATAGGCGCCGTTTTCGGTTGCGTTTACCGGGCTTACTGCCCAGACGAGCCAGCGGTATCGGCCCAGCAGTTCCGAAGCGCGCTGGATGCTGGTGGCCTCGAACTTCTCTTCATCGCCTGTCGTCGTGTCGACTCTCGCGAGCAAGGTGAATTTGTCTTTGTTCGCAGTGTCCCAGCCGGGGTCGGCCTCGGCGTTGCTCCCGTAAAGGACGAATCGCTGGTGGCCGCGGTTGCCGCCTTGTGCAAACGAATAGGTGTTCACCTGCGCGATGGACTCCGATTTGCCCAGGTCGAGTTTGTGTTTGCCGTCGGTCACGCCGTTGGCGAAGACCGGGCCGTAGTTTTCGGCGATCTTTCCGTCGGTCAGTGTGTTCGGTGCTTCATTGGGGCTCGTCCTGTTACTTGTAACGAGCCGGCCGTAGGCCAGGCCTGCGCCAGAGACTTTCGGAAGCTTTTTGAACTCGCGATCCGGGCGACATTCAAAAAGGACGTGGGTGTCGATGGTGGGTTGTTCGAGGAGGATCTGCGAGTAGAGGCCGATGCCGTCGGCCTCAACGAATTCGACTTCAATCGTTGTCTTTTTCTGATCCCGCCAGACTTCGAGGGTTGTCTTTCCTTTGGAAACCAGATGGCGTGATGAGGTAAAGAGATCGGCGACGGTCTCGATGGGCGCTTCGCCGCACTTGAGAATGACGTCGTTCATTTTCAGCCCCACCATGCCAGCGCGGCTCTTGGGGACGACCT
>JBBRHH010000607.1:0-3572 GCA_038222915.1 Tepidisphaerales bacterium | reverse complement strand
GGGGGGCATGGCGTCTATCAGACCGGACATGGAGCGGCGCAGGATCTGGCCGGGAGCGATCGGGTAAATCCAGTTGGACAGATTCTTTCGCTGGCGATGATGCTGCGGGAGAGCTACAGCGAAAACGACGCGGCCGGGTTGATCGAACGCTCGGTTGAAGACGTCTATCAGTTGGGATATCGCACGGATGATCTGGCCGAGCCGTCGTGCCGATGCGTTGGAACACAGGAGATGGGCGACCTCGTGGCGAAGTCAGTTGTGTCGCTGGCGCAAACGGCGGTGCCGGCATGAAGGCCGCGCTCGTTCTGATCGACCTTCAGAACGACTATCTCAGCGCTACGGGGTTGCAACCGGCAAGCTCTCAAATCATAAGTGGTGCTGCGACACTCCTCGAAGCCTGCCGGGACAAGGGCATTCCGGTCATTCACGTTATCACAACGACACATCGCGATCCGGACGATCGCATGCCACATTGGAAGCAATCCGATCGGTGGATGTGTGAAGTCGGAACAGTTGGGCACGAATCGCCGGCGGCGCTTCGGCCGGTGGATGGCGAAACAATCGTTCACAAACAATTCTTCAGTGGGTTTTCTCACGCGGCGCTTGAGGCGGCATTGCGGGCTCACGACTGCGATGCCGTAATCGTTACGGGCATTCATTTGCACGCGTGCGTGCGGGCGACGGCGCTTGACGCGTATCAACGCGGATACAGCATCTGCGTGGCCGAGGATGCGGTGGGGAGTGATGACGCGATTCACGCCGCGATCACTCGACGTTATCTGGCGGAGCGTTCGATTCAATTTGCCCCCGCCGCGGAAATTCTTGCGGGATTGGCAAACGCGGCGATTTCGCCACGCACATCATTCCAACATCGATCGCCACGCGAAACGGCCACCGTTCTTTTCGAAGTGCAGATCGCGGGCAAGGCCGAAGTTGCGCGCGCCACGACGGCAGCGCGGACGGCGCTGCCAGCCTGGAAGGCTACCAGCATGGCCGACCGCGCCCAATCGCTCCGGAAGCTGGCTGATTTGCTCGTCTCGCAATCCACGGCGCTGGCCCAACTGATCACGGATGATGTCGGCAAGCCGATTGCGATGGCACGTGCGGAAGTTCAGCGCAGTGCGGCGATTTTGCACGCCGTAGCCGAACGGGCCGGCGAAGAGTTGGCTGTTCAATCAGCGCCCGGTGCGAGTTATCGGTATCAGCCGCTTGGCGTGGTGGCCGCGGTGACTCCGTGGAATAATCCGCTGGCGATTCCGATCGGGCGAATTGCGCCTGCGCTGATGTACGGCAACACGGTCGTCTGGAAACCTGCTCCGGCCGGGACGCGAATCGCGCAGCGGCTGCTTGAATTGAGTCGCGCTGCGGGATGGCAGGCGGGCACGAAAGATGTGCTGTACATCTGCACAGGTGATCATTCCACCGCGTCGGCGGTCGCGGCCGATCCGCGCATTGATGGCCTGACGCTTTCGGGGTCGCTTCATGCCGGATATGCGCTGCAGGAAATTTGTGCTCGCCGCCATGTTCCGTTTCAGGCGGAACTGGGCGGAAACAATGCCGCCATAGTCTGGGAGGATGCGGATCTTGCACATGCCGCGAGACAGATAACGGCCGGGGCGATTGGATTTGCCGGCCAGCGCTGCACCGCCAACCGGCGCGTTGTCGTCGCGGAATCCGTTTTTGCTCCGTTCGTCGAGCAACTGCAGGCAGCGGCACTGGCGATGAACTGGGGCGATCCGCTCGACGAGAAGACGGTCATCGGTCCGCTTCAGACGTTTGCAAAGCGCGAGCAGGTGAGCAGCCTGATTGACCGCGCTCGCGCGACCGGCCTTCGCCTTTTGGTCCCGCATTCGTCTCAAGATAATTATCAGCAGCTCATGTCGACGGGCGCTTTCTATCCGCCGACGATCGTGATCGCCGAGGATCCGAATCATGAGATTGTGCAGGAGGAAACGTTTGGCCCCGTGCTGGTGGTGCAGCGGGCCGGCCAATTTGATCGGGCGATCGATCTGGCGAATGGCGTGCGACAAGGATTGGTGGCTGCGTTGTTCTCGCACAACCCCGCGCTTCAGGAGCAGTTTTTGGCCGAGGCGCGGGCGGGAGTGTTAAAACTTAATTCCAGCACCGCCGATGCTGATGCGGCCTCGCCGCTGGGCGGTTGGAAAGCATCAGGTATTGGGCCGGCCGAGCATGGCCCGTCGGACCGCGAATTTTTCTGCCGCGTGCAGACCATTTACAAGGCACAGGCATAAGTGCCGTGAACCTCAACGTCGTACATGCACGTTCGAATTGGCCAAACTGGATTCCAACATCGCGAACCGCTTCGCCGAACAGGCGCTCAAATATTCCGCGCACGATGCGGTGGTGACCCGGGCGCATCGCTGGACGTATCTGGAACTGGACCGCATTTCGAACACATTTGCGCAGAGGCTTACTGGTTCGGATGTGCCGGTGGCGATTTTGATGGCGCATGATGCGCCGCTGATCGCCGCAATCCTCGGGGCGGTGAAGACTGGCCGGCCTTATGTGGTGTTGGACGGAGGGGACACCACCTCGCGACGGGAGGGCGTTTATTCTCGAAGCGGCGCGAACATTGTCATCGCCGACGAAGGAGGGCGGGCGGAGGCGCGACGGCTTGCGCAAATCTCCGGCGAGTTCATGGATGCCGACGAATGTCAAATCGGGACTGAACTCTCGGCGGCTGAATCGACGATTTCGCCCGATGCGCCGGTGTCGATCACATTTACCTCCGGCACGACAGGTCAGCCCAAGGGCGTCGCGCACAGTCACCGCGGCCTGCTGCACCACTGCCGCAATTACACGGACGCCGCCGCGCTCTCTTCCTCGGATCGGCTGTCGCTGCTTACCCAATGTCATCTCGCGGCCTCGACTTCTTCCCTGTGGGGAGCGCTGCTCAACGGGGCTGCCCTCTTGCCTTTTGATGTATCGGCGAAAGGTGTGAACGCCCTGCCCGCATGGATAGGCGTGCAAAAGCCTACTGTACTTCACTGCGTGCCGACGCTGTTTCGAGCCCTCATCTCGCTGCTCCCTGACGAGCGTTCGCTTGCGTCCTTGCGCATACTGCGCCTTGGTGGAGAATCCATTCACGCGCGCGACTTTGAGCTTTTCAAGGGTCGCACCTCGTCCGACTGCGCGCTGTTCGTCTCCCTCAGTTCCACCGAGACCGGTCCGGCTTGTTCCATTCTGTTGAAGCACGACGCGACCATTTCCGGTTCGAGCGTGCCGATTGGAAGCCCCGCGGCGGGAATGAAAGTTGAACTTGCAGATGACGACGACAGGCCGGTTGCGAGGGGCGAGGTCGGCCGGATCGTGGTGAGCAGCCGGTTTCTGGCGCTGGGGTACTGGCGCGATCCGGAGATGACGGCACGGCGCTTCAAGCCCGACCCTGAGGCCTCGGGTGTTCGACGTTACGACACGGGCGACCTTGGGCGCGTGAACGATGACGGGCTGTTCGAGCATTGCGGCCGGGCGGATGCGCGGCTGAAGGTTCGAGGCCGGCGCATCGACCCGGCGGAGATCGAGGCCGCGATTCTCAGCGGCGGAATCATTCG
>JBBRHH010000606.1:0-3599 GCA_038222915.1 Tepidisphaerales bacterium | reverse complement strand
TCCCACAGTCGGTCGCCCGGCGCGGATCCGCGCCGGGCGATTTCGCATGACAAAAACAGTAAATCCGGCGACGATCACTGCGTATTTTCGCGGCGGGAAACATCCGCGCGACCCAGGACGACGTCCGACCTCAACCGCGATTTATTGGCCGCCGTTTTTTTTGTCGGACCTGGTTGTCTGCGACGCCTGTAACGGATACTCCCACCACCCAGCATGTAGAACCTCGCACGCAGGTCCAAGTCGTCCAAAGCATGCCAATGTGGTTTGCCGAACCGGGGATTGATGGCATGTTTCTCTCACTGGCGGGCACTATCGGTTCTCGGCCGACCGTGTCCTGTCAGTGATGTGGCGGCCCATCGCCCCCGGGCCAAGTTTTTCGGATGGTTCATATGTTGTCAGGCAAATCCAAGAAGACCCAGACCAAGCTGGCCCTCGAATCGCTCGAAGGCCGCCAATACTTCACCCTCCCCTGGGGTGACTACGAGAAGATCCTCGGCCTGGACAAAGTCCTCGCCACCTATCCGCAGCTGAACGGCGCAGGCGAATCCATCGCGATTATTGACTCAGGCGCTGACTATCACAACTCCGCGTTCGGCGACCCGGTTATCGGGCCTGGACACAAATTCATCTACGGTTACGACTTTCAGGACAACGACACCGACCCGATGGTCGTCGACAATGCGCACGGCACCGGTGTCGCCGGGATTATCGGCGCGGCCGGCTACGATTTTAACGGCACCCATCACCAGGGCTACGCGTCTAAGGTGGGCATGATCCTCCTGCGTCAGGAGAGCAGCACCAACGCCAAGAAAGCCCTCGACTGGGTCATCGCCAACCACACCCAGTACAACATCGTCGCCGTCAATCTCACCGACTTCGTCGGCTCCAGCTTCTTCCCGACCGTCTACCAGAGCGAGCTCACAACCCTCCACAACCTGGGCATTCTGGTCATCGCCCCCGTCGGCAACCAGGGCGCAAGCTTCCCCATCGAAAACCCCGCTCACAATCCGTACGTCTACGGGGTGGGCGCTGTCGATACTTCCGATGCGCTGTACAGCGAAAGCCAGCGCGGCGTCGACATGGATATGCTCGGCCCCGGCGTCAAAGTCACCATTCCCTATTACGACGTCAACACTGGAAAGAGCATCATCACCAACTATGCCACCGGCACCAGTTGGTCGGCCGCCAACGTCTCGGGCGCTGCACTGCTGATCAAGCAGATCGACCCCAACTTCACGCCCGAGATGATCATGTCGATCCTCGAAGACAGCGGCAAGCCCATCTACGACCCGATCAGCAATCTGACCTATCCCCGCCTCGACGTGTGGGCCGCCGTTAATCTTGCCTTCCAGCGCGCTGGCAGCAACATTCCCGGCGCGTTCATGAACAGTCCGGCCACCATCGCCGGCACCGGATCCAGCGTCATCGAAGCCGAGAACTACGACAACGGCGGCGAAGGCGTTGCCTACCACGACAGCGACGTCCTCAACCAGGGCGGCTCTTATCGTCCCGGCGGCGTGGATATCGAAACCACCGCCGACAACGGCACGAAAGGCTATGACGTCGGATTCATCCAGGCCGGCGAATGGATGAAGTACACCGTCTACGTCGCGAAGAGCGGCACCTACACGATCGACTTCCGCGTCGCTTCCGCCGGCGCTGGTGGAACCTTCCACCTCACCATGAACGACGGCGCAGTCTCCGACAAAACCGGCGAGCTCACCATCGGCAACACCGGCGGCTGGTCCAACTGGCAGACCATCAGCAAGACCGGCGTGCATCTCACCGCCGGCGTGCACATCATGAAGCTGATCTTCGACTCCAACGGCAGCACCGGCGGCGTCGGCAACATCAACAGCGTCACCTTCACCCCCACCGCCGTCGATGCGGGAAATCCCGTTTCGACCGGCTACACCGGCGCGCCGGTGAACGTCGCGTACAACGCCAGCACAGTCATTCAGGCCGAAGACTATGACAATGGCGGCGAAGGGGTCGCCTACCACGACCTTGAAACCGCCAACCTCGGCGGCGTCGATCGCCTCTACGAAGGCGTCGACCTCGTCAACACCACCGATGGCGGCGCTGGTTTCGCCCTCGGCTACACCGAGGCCGGCGAATGGATTAATTACAGCATCAACGTCGCCCGGGCCGGCACTTACAACCTCAGCTTCCGCGTCGCCTCCGTCGGCCTCGGCGGGGCCTTCCATGTCGATACAACTGTGAAGGGTGTCACCACCAATCTCACCGGCACGCTGACCGCCCCCGACACGACCGGCTGGGACACCTATCAGACCGTCACCAAGACCGTGAAGCTGACCGCGGGCTCTCAGATCCTGAAGCTCACCTTCGACGGCAACGGCGCCAACGGCGGCATTGCCAACTTCAACTACCTCGAGCTCGATCCCGCCCAGGTTCCGCAGGTGCCGACCAGCACCCCCTTCTCCGGCTCACCCATTAAGGTGACGCGCGGCAAAGTCACCACCATCCAGGCCGAGAACTTCGACAACGGCGGCGAAGCCGTCGGTTATCACGACAGCGATTCGACCAACGCCGGCGGCAAATTCCGCAAGGGCGGAGTCGACATCATCACCTCCACCGACACCGGCGGCGGCTACGCCATCGGCTACACCAAAAAGGGTGAGTGGATGAAGTACTCCACCGACGTCACCACCACCGGCACCTACAAGCTGAGCATCCGCGTCGCCTCCAAAGGCCTTGGCGGAACGTTCCACTTCGAAGTGGACGGCGTCAACGTCACCGGAACCATGCGAGTGCCCAATACCGGTTCCGGCCAAACCTGGCAGACCCTGACCAAAAACATCAACCTCAAGGCCGGCAACCACGTCATGCGGCTGGTGATGGACAGCGTTGGCGCCAACGGCTACACGGGTAACTTCAACTGGCTGAAATTGTCGTAGTCTGATGACATGCGTCATTGCAGAAGTGAGTCGCGATGGCGAGTGTGGCGGGCTGGACCAAGCTATTATGTCGGACGGATCGTTCGACGAAGGCCCGCCGCAGGATCTGGGTTACGAGTTGGCAGGACCTTTGAGCTTCTACTAATGAGTCAGGTGGTGGGACACTCTATCGTGGTGTGACAATTTCGCCGCCGCAATTGGCCCTCCCCACCCCCCTTCCCCTACAATCCTTTCACCTTGTCCGCGGCCTCACGCACATCCCTCACTTCCGTTGTCCTGCAGGACCTTTCCCGCTTTGGCCCCGACCGCTGCGACCCCCTCGCCTACCCCGAAGCACTCGCCTACACCCGCTCCCTCGCCACCGGCCACTACGAAAACTTCCACGTCGTCAGCCGCGTCCTTCCCAAACGCCTTCGCGATGACTTTTCCAGCGTCTATGCCTTCTGCCGCTGGGCCGATGATCTGGGTGACGAAACCGGCGACCGCGATGAATCGCTCAAGCTCCTTGAGTGGTGGGAACGCGAGCTGGCCGACTGTTTTGCCGGCCGGCCCCGTCATCCCGTCTTCGTCGCCCTGCGCGAAGCTTCTCTCCGCCACGATCTCCCCATCAAACCCTTCCATGATCTCATCGACGCCTTCAAGCAGGACCAGCGCATCATCCGCTACGATACGTGGGACCAG
>JBBRHH010000605.1:0-3604 GCA_038222915.1 Tepidisphaerales bacterium | reverse complement strand
CCTGAGCAGCATCATTGCGCCGTTTGTCCTGGGCGTGCTGCTGACGGCGGCGATGTACCGGATCAGTCCGGCGCTCTTCGCGGGCGTTCCTTTCAAGGCGGCCGCGATGTTCATGGGCGCGGCCATGAGCGTGACCGCCTTTCCAGTGCTGGCGCGGATCCTCACCGAACGCAATCTGCACAAGACGCATGTTGGCGCGGTGTCGATCACCTGTGCCGCCGTCAATGATGTTGCGGCCTGGTTTATTCTCGCGCTTGTCGTCGCCGTGGCGAATGTTCACGCGGCACCGCAGGCGATCATGACCGGCGCGCTGACGGCGATTTATGTGCTGGTGATGTTCTTCGTCGTCAAGCCGTTCCTCCGGCAACTGGAAACGGTCTACGATCGCCAGGGGCGGCTGAGCCAAAACGTCGTGGCGGTGATTTTTCTGCTGGTGCTGGTCTCGGCGTTTACGACGGCCGCGATTCATATTCACGCGTTGTTTGGCGCGTTCCTCATGGGCTTCATCATGCCCAAGGGAACGCAGTTTGTGCGGCATCTGGCCGAGAAGCTGGAAGATTATACCGTCATCGTCTTTCTCCCGATTTTCTTCGCCTACACCGGCCTCCGAACCAATCTTGGATTGCTGGGTGGCGGGCAGCACCTGTGGCTATGGGCCAGCCTGATCGTACTAGTCGCCTGCGTCGGGAAAATTGGCGGATCGACACTCGCGGCACGCTATTGCGGGACCGCCTGGCGCGAGGCGACCGCCATCGGCGTCCTGATGAACACGCGCGGCCTGATGGAACTGGTCATCCTCAGCGTCGGCCTGAAGCTGGGTGTCATCAACAACGAAGTTTTCACTATGATGGTGGTGATGGCAATTGTCACCACGGCGTTGACCTCGCCGCTTCTGCACTGGGTGTATCCGGTGCGGCTCTTCACCAAGCCGGCCGAGAAATCGCGCGAGAGCTACTCCATTCTCATTCCCGTTGCGCTACCGAAGTCGGGCGGCCCGCTGGTTGAATTGGCCGAGACGCTGATGGGCCACGACAACCACAATGCCCGCCTCTATGCACTGCACCTGCGCCCGCCTGCGGATCACGACGCCTACCGAAGTGGTCTGGACGAGGCCGACAGCCCACGCGACGAAGCACTCGCGCCGCTCCTTGCCCAGGCGCGTGGCCGTAGCCTGCCGGTCGAGCCGTTGTCGTTTGTCAGCCGCGACGTCCCCGCCGATATCAGCGCCGTGGCCGCCGCGCGGCACGTGAATCTGGTTCTCATGGGCTTTCACAAGCCGGTCATCGGTAAAACCATTCTGGGCGGGACGGTTCATCGCGTGCTCAGCCAATGCCCGACGCACGTCGCGATTTTCGTCGACCGCGGCTTTCGCGCGGCGCGGCGCATTCTGGTTCCGTATCTGGGCTCCAAGCATGATGTGTTGGCGCTGGAACTGGCCGGCCGGATGGCGCGCAACACAGGGGCGATGGTCACGGTGCTGCACGTCATCCCGCCCATGCGGGGTGAGGATGGCCGAAGTCTCCACGCCAAGGAACAGGTCGATCGCGTTTTCGACGATCCGACGTCGCCGACGCCTGTGACTTTCCGCGTGATCGAAGACCCTTCGCCGGTTGGCGTCGTGCTCCATCAGGCGCAAAGTTTTGATCTGATCGTGATCGGCGTGGCCGAGGCGTGGGGCCTGGAGTCGCACCTATTCGGATGGCGAGCGGAAAAGGTCGCCCGCGACTGCCCCTGCTCGCTGCTGATCGTGCGGAAAGAAGGGACGCTTCCTGGGACCGCTCCGATTGCGACGACGACGCAGGTGCCCATCAGCGAAATGCCCCCGGCGGAAGAGTCGAAGACGTAACGATGGCCATGGACCTGCCCAAACTTCGCAAACTGCTGGCGCTGGATCCTGCCGATCCGCTCAGCCGCTTTGCTCTGGGGAAGAAACTCTTCGATGAAAACATCCCGGAACTGCAGGCCGAGGCAGCCGAGCATCTTTTGTTTGCCAACGCCAAAGCGCCTGAACATCTGGCCACATATCACATCCTGGCGCAAACGCTCATCCGCCTGGGTCGCAATGACGAGGCCAGGCCGGTCTTGGTGGAGGGGATTCGGCGCGTAACGCAGGTGGGCGAAGGGATGGGACGTGATCTAGGGCCGGCGATGGAGGCCATGTTGTCCCAGATCAACAGTTGAAAAGGGGCTGAAATTCTGAAGCCCCATCAATCTCAGCCTTCTGCTGATTTCTGCGACTTTAACCGTCGATACAAAAATAGACTGCTCCAACCATGGGTTGGCACGCCGTAGGATCAGGGATTCCGGGACTCAGGAATAACAATGAATACTACAGAGGCTGAATCACCGCCGGACCTTCTCTCGATCATCGAGGGCATGTCGGACGGCTTTTGCGCGGTGGACAGGCAGTGGCGGCTGGTCTACGTCAACGGACGGGCCGAGAAAATCACCCATCAGTCGAAGGCGGAACTGCTTGGAGAACTCATCTGGAATGCGTTTCCGGACACGATTGGATCGGTCTTCTATCAGCATTACCATCGAAAAGAGGCGGATAATCTCAAGCTTCGCTTCGAGATCTACTGCTCGAGCATCAATGCCTGGCTGGAAGTGCGCTCCATGCCTTCGCCCTTTGGCCTCGCCTTCTACTTCCAGGATGTGACCGAGCAGCACCGCAGCGTCGAAAATGTCAAAGATCTCAACGACCAGCTCTTCGCCGAGCGCGCCTACCTCGACAGCATCCTCCTTCATATTCCAGGCGGCGTCGTCATCTGCGAAGCCCCAGGCGGGCGCGTCCTGTATGGCAACGAGCGGATTCAGGAAATCTTCGGCCGCCCGGGTGCTACGACAAACACCTTGCCGGAATACACACGTTGGGAAGGATTTCATCCCGATGGAACAATGTACGACCCGCACGAGTGGCCACTCGCCCGCTCCCTCGCAACCGGCGAGATCGTTTGCGGCGAGGAGATTCGTGCACGGCAGCCCAACGGCCGGGAAATGGTGTTGCTGGTGTCGTCGTCGCCGATCCGCGACAAGGATGGAAGGATTCTTGCCGCAATCGTCATCGATCATGATATTTCCGATCGCCACAAGAGTGCCGGCGAGCTGAGGACCATGGCCGCTCTTGAAGGCCAGGCCCGGCAATCGGCGGAGGCGGCCAACAAGGCAAAGGATCGTTTCATCGCGGTCCTTTCCCATGAGTTGCGCACCCCACTGACTCCGGTATTGCTCGCCCTCACTTCTCTGGAAAGCTACGCGCAACTCCCCGCGGAAGCACGGGAAGACCTGGTGATGATGCGCCGCAATGTTGAACTGGAAATGCGCCTCATCGACGATCTGCTCGACGTCAGTCGAATTACTTCCGGCAAGATGCGTGTGGATCTTCAGCCGGTTGGCATTCATCCGCTGATCCAAAACGTGACCGACATGTTGGGTGAGATGGCCGAGGCCAAGGGCCAGAATGTGAAGCTCGAATTGAATGCGACCAACGACGAGATTAGTGGCGATGGCGCGAGGATTCAGCAGGTTCTTTGGAATGTCATGCAGAATGCCATTCGATTCGGCCTGAACAAAAGCGAGATCACCATCCGGACATCCAATCCGA
>JBBRHH010000604.1:0-3606 GCA_038222915.1 Tepidisphaerales bacterium | reverse complement strand
GAAGTTATGGCGGGCGGACATTTCATTTGCGCCGCTGTTGTTGCCGTCGTTCCAGGTTCCGCCGCCCTGGTTTTCGCTGGCCTCGATGAACATGAAGGCGTCGGGTTTGAAACGGGTCCATTTGAAGGGCGGCACCTGCTTGGCCTCGCCGTCGACTGCGCTGTTGATCATGTAGCTGGTGAGGCTCTGGGCCGGGCCGAGAACCCAGGGGCCGTTGTCTTCGGGGCAGCGGTAGACGCCGAGGCCCTGAAGGACCGGGTAGAGTGCTCCCGTTTTCACATCGTCGGCGACATTGCGATTGGGATATTGGTAGAGCCAGCCGGGGCCGGTCCACTTCGCGCTGGTCTCGAGTGTGTCGGAGTTGGAAAAGGGCATGAAGCCCTCTGAGTCGTTGCAGTAGGTCATGACGGCCAGTGCGAGCTGGCGCATGTTGTTCTGGCAAGCCGTCCGCGTGGCCTGCTGGCGGGCCTGCGACAGCGCGGGCATGAGAATGCCGATCAGGACGGCGATGATGCCGATGACGACGAGGAGTTCGACGAGAGTGAAGGCCTTTCGGATACGCATGATAGTCGGTGTTGGTACTTATTGATCGGCACGTATGTTGCGGTTTCTTCGATCAGCCTCCGGAAATTGGGGAGAGGAGAATGACTGTGTCCTGGTCTTTCAGGGGTGTGCGGGATTGCGTGTTGGCCTGGTTTTCGTTGATGAAAATGAGAACCGACGGGTGGGGTTGCCCTTCGGTGTCCAATAGTAAACGGCGCATGGGGTCGCCGTGGCGATGGGCGAGATTCAACAGCAGGTCGGTCAGAGTACAACTGTCGGGCAGTTGGACTTCTTCGACCGATTGGCCGGCGGCCTGTCTTGCCTGGGCGGAATAGCGGACGGTGATGTTCATGATTTTTCCCCTGGCAGTTGGTTGAGTGGAACCGGCTGTACGCACCCGCCTTCGCTGGTCATGACGAAGACGCAGTCGGCGAGACGCCTGGCTTCGTTTGCGTTGTGGGTGATGTGGAGCGTTGTCACGCCGGTGCGCTCTTTTACGGATTTGAGGAGTGTGTACATCTCTTCGCGGGTTTGATCGTCGAGGGCGCTGAGTGGCTCGTCGAGGAGGAGGATGCCGGGGCGGCTGGAGAGGGCGCGGCCGAGAGCTACGCGCTGGGCTTCGCCGCCGCTGAGATTTTGGGGGCGGCGGTTGAGGAGATGGTCGATGCCGAGGAGGTCGGAGAGTTCGAGGACGCGCTGATCAATTTCTAACTGACGCCACTTGCGGATGACCAGCGCAAAGGCGAGATGTTCGCGGACGGACATGGTTTGGAAGAGGGCGCGGTCCTGGGGGACGTAGCCGACGCCGCGCTCGGAAACACGGGAGGCGGTGACGTTGCAGTCCATGAGGATGATCTGGCCAGCGATGGTGTGGCGGAGGCCGCAGATGGCTTCGAGGATGGTGGTTTTGCCGGTGCCGGTTCGGCCCATGAGGACGCCGTATGCGCCGGTGGGGATGGCGAGGTTGATGTCCTTGAGGACGAAGGGGCCGGCGCGGACGGAGAGTTGTTGAAGTTGAATCATGTCAGATCCCCCTGCCGAGTGGCGCTTCGGATCCGAAGAGCCGGACGATGAGCAGGACGATGACGGCGGCCGCGACCATGAGGAGGGAGACGGCGACGGCCGCCTCGATGTTGCCGACGCTGAGTTCGAGGAAGACGGTGGTTGGCAGGACTTCGGTCTTGAGGCGGGTTGCGCCCGAGAAGACGAGAATGGGCCCGAACTCTCCGAGAGCGCGGGCCCAGGAGAGTGTGGCGGCGGTGAGGATGCCGCGGCGCGCTTCGGGGACGACGACCAGCCAGAAGGCTTGGGCGCGCGTGCAGCCGAGGGTGAGGGCGACCTGTTCGCTGCGCGGACTGATCTGATCGAAGGTGACGCGCATGGTGCGGACGGCGAAGGCGCAGGCGACGGAGAATTGGGCGAGGATGACGCTGGGGATGGCGTAGGTGACGGACATGTGCCAACCGGCGATGTGGATATTGTCGTAGAGGATTTTTTCGATGGATTTTCCGTTGATGTGGACCTGAAAGAGGATGAGAAGACTGAGGCCAATGACGAGGGGCGGGAGGACGATGGGGATATCGAGGATGGAGTCGAGGAGGCCGGCGGCGATGCGGAGAAGCGTACGGCGGGCGTTGAGCACTGAATCTTTTTGTGGGCCGCGTGTGGGTGGGGCGACGCGGAAGCGTGACATGAGATAGCCGAGGGGCACGGCCACCCAGAGGGAGAGGATGGTGGTGATGGTGCAACTGAGGAGACTGAGTTTGATGGCGTAGCGGATTTCCTGGCTGGCGAAGGCCGAGAGGAGATGGTGGGGCGAGGTGAAGGAGACGTCGGCGAGGAGCATGGCGAGGATGAGGACGACGTAGAGGCCGCCGATGACGGCGAGGCTGAGGAGGAAGGGGAGATCAGAGCGCAGGCGGCGATGCGGGATGGGCTGGGGAGCGTGGGGTGGGGACGGGAGTTGGGGCATGGAGGCTTTTGGATTGTATCGGCTAGGGGCGGAGAGTATGCAGTGGGTGGTTTGGGGAAATGCGGAGTTGAGAGTGCAGATTGCAGACTGGCGCGGGGGACGCAGTCGCGGAGGGGAAGTAGCAACGTGTCGATTTCTGGATGGCTTTTTGCGCAAATGCGCGCGAAAAAATTGTGTTTGGTGCTGCCGAAAAGCGGGGCGGGGACGCCAAGTGGTGTATTGGTCGATGTTTGCGTGATCTCTGGAATGTGTAGTGTGGCCAAAATACCGACCCTAAAGCGGTATCGAAGGGGGCCTCCAACCTCCCTCGAATCGCCCCAAACCGACGTAAAATCTCCCCGTTTTGACCCTCGAATCTCCCCCTTTCGACTTGCTGCGCTGCGCTCAAGACAGGCCTTTCGACCGAGTGGTGAGGGCTGCGTGCTGAACGCTGAGGTGCGGAAAAGATGCGCGCATTTGGGTTGCGTGTCGGTTTTCGTGGGTCGGTTTTTCGCAAGTGCTTGTTTGGTCGATGATTGGGATGAGGCGGGGGTGGCGGACGGTTGTTTCAAACCGACCACTAACCGACCACCAATCGACCTGTAACCGACCATCAATCGACCACTAACCGACCTCTGACCGACCAGCAAACGACCAGTAACCGACGTGGTGTGAGATTGCTGGTCTGAGAGTACGGAATGCGGAGTCGGAGAGGGCGGGGACGCGTTCGACGGGCTCAAGTCGAACGCTGCAACGGTGCAATCTCCCACCGCAGAGCGGTGGGCTTTGGGAAGCGTTGGATCGATTGGTCCGGTGATGTGCGCTTGGATTTTCCCTGGGCATGGTGGACCCCTCGTGTTGTGCCGGGTTGGTTGGCCCGGCGGCAGTGGATGGCCGGGTTTGCGCACCTGCTGCTGGTCGGATTGTATGTTGCGTGTTAGGTATTTGTCAACTGGGGAGTTTTTGGATTTGGATTTTTTTTGATGGAAATGTTTAACCGCGGATATCGCGGATGAGACGGATGGGAGGGAGTGGTTTTTCGGGTGGGTTGTTTTTGCGCGTGGCCGGGAAGGGGAAGCCACGGTCAGCGATCTTTGGCTCGTCGATTCCGA
>JBBRHH010000603.1:0-3622 GCA_038222915.1 Tepidisphaerales bacterium | reverse complement strand
CGCGATGACAGGCTCCGCCGCGTCCGCCTTCCATACATCCGGCAGGAACTGATCCAGTTCGCTCATCGGCGTGCTGGCGATTTTGGCCAGCACGCTCGTCATATACTTCTGAGGATCCAGCCCGTGCCGCTGGGCGCTGGCCAGCAGGGTATACAGGTTCGCGTGGCTCTTGCCCGCCGCGTCGTTGCCGGCGAAGCTTCTGCTCCGTGTCGAGCCAGGTCTTCATCTGATTCAGGATGGGCTTGTCGTGTGCGCTCGGCGAACTGCACTTTCAGTAATTGGTCTAACGAATGGGGATAGGTCTTACTCCACTGGCAGGGTGGTGGCTTTGGTGCCGTTTTTGAAGCGGTTCAGGGTGTAATAGGCCGTGGGGTTGGTCATGGCGTGGCCTTCATCATCCTTCATCCCCTTGAGGTTCAGGACATAAATGCGCTCCCGGCGGATTTCGGGGAGGATGAGGTTGGCGTGCTTGCGATCGGCCGAGAGCTCGATCTTGCTGATCGTGACGGGCGTCCGATCAAAATCCTTCGAGCCGTAGTCGCGATGATATTCGTAGTGGTAGTGGTACAGGTCGTACGACTTTGGATCAGCGCCGACGGTTGCTTCGACGGGCTTGGTGAATGAGACGTCGAAGCCCTTGTCGGTCAGCGACATCTTCTCGATCTCCATCGGGACCTGGCCGGTGAAGGTGATGTGCTGGAGGCCGTATGCGCCGCCGACCCATCCGCGATCGGTGCAGCCGACGTAGAGGCTGCCATCGGGGGCGAAGAGCAGGCGGTTGGTGCCTTGCAGGCCAGGGTTGCGGAGGAAGGGGTAGCAGGCGCCCTGAAGTTCGCCGTCGATCTTTTCCATGGTGACGCGCATCACGATGGGAATCTGAACGTCGCCGACGAAAGTTTGGCCGGCGAAGGGGCCGAACTTACCGCCGGTGGTGTCCCAGACTGGCGCTGAGATGGACTGTCCCATGACGCCGTAGGGGAAGATGACGACTGGCCGCTCACGGCGCTTGTCGAGTTCGGCAATGGTCACCGACTTGGGATCGCGATTGTTCCAGTCCTTGGTAAAAATCAGGCTGCTGGGATGGCCGTAGAATGCATCCTTTTTCACATGATGCAGCATGTCGGCCGCTTCGAACTCGCCCTGGTTGTCGGTGAAGAAAATTTCGCCTTCGGGATCGATACCGATGCCGTTGGGCGAACGCAGGCCGCAGGCGTAGGGGATGAATTCACCCTTGGGGGTCACTTTGTAAACCCAGCCACGGTAGGGGGTCTTTGGGCCGGTGCCCATGAAGACGCCGCCGAGTTGGTCGGGTGCGTGTGCAAGGTTCAGGGTTCCACACAGGTTGCCTTCCTTGTCGCGGACGATGCCGAAGGCGAACTCATGGTAGTTACCGGAGAAGCCCCATTTGTCGGTGAAGGTTTCGAAGACATCGGCTTCGCCGGTTCCCTTGGTGTCCAGCAAATGCGTCATCTCGGGGCGCTGCGTGACAAAGACGCCGTTCTTGCCGTCGGAGATGATTCCCAGCGCCTCGTGCAGGCCAGTCGCAAAGCGCTTCCATTTGCCGTCCTTGAGCGACCAGACGTCGCCGCGCCGGGTGCAGATCATCATTCGGCCGTCGGGCATCCAGCACATCCCGCCGGCTTCCAGCGGAGATTCTTCCGGCCCCGGGACCGCCTCAATCTTGTATGAGCCAACGTCCTTGCTGGCGCTGGGCGGATCGGCATTGACGAAAGCGGGTACGCTCAGTCCGACGAGTGCAGCCAAAATGCAGGTTGATTTGAATAATTTCACTTGGTCTCCTTCGCGGCAATCGTGATCGAGAAGCTCTTGGTGCCCTTGGGCACTTCCAACACGAGGGCGGCGATCTTCTCGCCCTTGGGGCCGACAGCGGCTTCGGTCGCCTTCAACTCGCCGACCGATGTTGTGATTGTTACCGACTTGTCTTCGGCAGTGACAAAATAGACCGGCTTGTCGCCAGCATCGACTTCGAAGGTGCGAACGAGGCCGGTGCCTTCTTTCGTGGCCACCGCGCTCTCTTTGACCGCAACTCCGTCTAGTTCGTAAATGAACTGCGGCACCTTATTCTCCAGCAGGCGGTAGCCTTTGAAGACGTGCTCGGATGTTTTGGAAAGGTCTCCGATGCGAAGGGGCGCCATGGCCGGCGCGACATAAAAGCGCCGGCCTTGCACACGGGCCGCGCCGCCGCCGCGACCCGTCCACTGGTCCTTCATATCAATGAAGCCGCCGAGCCAGGCGTATTTGAACTCGCAGGTGTCGGCGTCCCAGCAATACGAGATCATGCCGGGGAGGCCCACCGCGATGCCGCGCGGCATTTCCGGGCCGTTCGCGCCGGGCATCTTGATGCGGTTGGTCAATGCATCGTTGTCGACGGCAAGTGAGTAATTGTTCTTGTCGACGAGCCCCGGCGGGGGAGGCATGCCGCTCTCGAGCGAGAAGTAGTGCCACATGGTATCGATGGTGGAGGCGGTTTCCTTCTCGGGTTTGCCCACGAAGAAGTTGGGCATTGCGGTTCCCGGCTGAATGCGCGGCGGATCGCGCAACCAGCGGTTGAAAAAGTCCGGCCGCAAACGGGTCGCCATCAAGGTCATATCCGGGGCCCGCGCCGCATCCTGTGCGGGCGGCTTGTACTCCTGAAATCCGTGGCAGGCGATGCAGGCCAGCCCGCCAGCGCTCGCGTCCGTGCTGATCAGCTTTCGTCCCTGAGCAATCTGCTGGGGACTGGCGGTTGGATTGCCGGGCGCATCACCCACGCCCGATGCGGCGACGGCGTCCTGAACCAATGGGTTGGTTCGATCCGGCCCGAAGTGCGGCATGTGAAGCTTCATCCACCAGCGAACCCGCTGCTTGTCGCTGAGCACCTTTGCGAGCCAGTCGCGTTTCAGCTTGCCGCCGACATTGGTCAGCGGCGGAGTCTTTTCGATGATCTCTTCAGACGGCTTTGAGTTGTTGAGCTCGTGGCAAGCCGTGCAATTGAACGTCTGTACCGCGTGATAGAAATCGTAGACCGGTGCAGAGCTGATCAGTGGCTGATCGTTGAGCGACTTCAAAAACGCCGCGATCGACTCGCGCTGTTGCGCATTCAGATCGTAGATGGCGGATCGACCCGTCGGCTTCTCGGCGAGACAGCCCTTTGACGTGTCTGCCTTATCAAAGGTTGGAGGCGCGCCAAGATCGTCGGCGGCCACGGTTAACGTCAGCGCCTTCTGCTTGTCGGGTTGAATGACGTGGCAGCGGACGCAGCCCTCGCTCTGAACAAGCTTCTGGCCGCGTACTTTGTCGCCGCCGGCAAATTCGCCTTCAAAGTCCTTGTTCTTGGAGCTGGCCAGGTATTCGCCGAGCAGGTGATGTTCGTCGTCCTTGAGGAGCATGGACGGCATCCGGCCGCTTTTGTCGACCGCGATCGGGTCTTCCAGGTACTTGGAGAGTTCCGCCGCGGTCATCTTCGAGCCCATCCCCTCCAGCGAGGCCCCGCCTTTTCCGTGACAGGCGAGACAGCCGACAGAATCAAAAAGTTCCTTGCCGGCCTTGATGCGATCTTGTTTCAACTGGGTGGCCTGCGGGCCGCGCTTGGGGTCGTGCAGCGTCGACAGGTAAGCCGCTA
>JBBRHH010000602.1:0-3624 GCA_038222915.1 Tepidisphaerales bacterium | reverse complement strand
GCGGCTTCATTGAAGCCGCGGGGAAATCGCGCCTCGATGGAAGCCACATGTTCAATCTCTTGCTCGCAGGTCTGGCAGGAATCATCACCATTGCGGCGCCATGCACGCTGCCGGTGCTGCCGATCCTGCTTGGCGCATCGATCAGCCAGACCAGCGGCTTGCGGCCTGTTTTCATCGCGGCCGGGTTTGTGATTTCGTTCGCAACCGTCGCCCTCGCATTGAGCGCTATCACGCGTGCATTCAATTTCGATCCGAACATTCTGCGCGACGGCGCCAGCTTTTTATTGATCGTGTTCGGAGTGCTGATGATCTGGCCAGCGCCATTCCAATGGCTCTCGGCACGTATCCCCGCATTGACCTTCGGCGGCGATCATCCATCCAACCGACAGGGCAATGTCGGCGGCTTCGTCATCGGCCTGACATTGGGTCTGGTGTGGACGCCGTGCGCGGGTCCGGTGCTCGGATCGATCCTCACATTGATTGCGTCATCGAAGGATGCAGCCTGGGCATCCACGCTGCTGATCGCATATGCGCTCGGCGCAGCAATCCCGATGCTTGTGATCGCCTATGGCGGCCAGTTCGTCACGACCCATGTGAGAAATTTTGCACGCGTCGCGCCGCGCCTGCAGCAGGGATTCGGCGTCGTGGTGATCGCATTCGCCGTCGCAAACTATCTGCAATACGACACGCTGGTCGTGGCGTGGCTCACGCAATTTTATCCGAATGGCCAGCTTGGCCTCTAACGCCCAAGGAGACTCACATGACGCTCAACGGAATGTTCAAGGCAGCCGTAATCGTTTCATTGTCGCTGATCGTACCGATGCAATCGGTTAACGCCGCCGATGCCAACTCGTCGCCTGCCATTCAGCTTGCCCAGGCCGGAAGCAAGGCTCCCGAATTCAAGGGTCTGTCGAACTGGTTCAACTCCGAACCGCTCAGCATGTCGGCGTTGCGCGGCAAGGTCGTGCTGGTCGACTTCTGGACCTACGGCTGCATCAACTGCGTCAACACGCTGCCATATGTGACGCAGCTCTACGCAAAGTATAAAGATCGCGGATTTGTCGTGGTCGGAATCCACACGCCGGAATTTCTGTGGGAGCGTTCGGCAAGCAATGTCCAGACTGCGCTGAAACGTCACGGCATCACCTATCCGGTCGCCCAAGATAATGACTCCGCGACATGGAACGCCTACAGCAACAATTACTGGCCGGCGCAATATATCGTCGATCAGAACGGCGACGTCGTCTACACCCATGCCGGCGAAGGCGCATACGATGTTATGGACCGTACCGTCGCAAAATTGCTGAATGCGAGCAGCTGACTCCCGCGCTGCGCGTTTTTGGCCATGCAATCCGCGGTGTTCGAAGCACCCCGGATTGTGCTATAAAATGGCGACTCTCCTAACCGGGACATCGCCATGTTCGACGGTATCGACGCCATTGTGCTGGCGCGCGCGCAATTCGCTTTCACGATGTCGTTTCACATCGTCTTTCCAGCCTTCTCGATCGGCCTTGCGAGTTATCTCGCCGTCCTCGAAGCGCTGTGGCTGTGGACCGGCCGCGAAGTCTTCATCAACCTGTTCAACTACTGGCTGAAAATCTTCGCCGTGGCCTTCGGCATGGGCGTCGTCTCCGGCATCGTGATGTCGTATCAGTTCGGCACAAACTGGGCGGTGTTCTCCGACAAAACCGGCCCGGTGCTCGGGCCGCTCATGGCATACGAAGTGCTCACCGCGTTTTTTCTTGAAGCCGGGTTTCTCGGCGTCATGCTGTTCGGGCTTGAGCGCGTCGGCCACAAATTGCATTTCGTCGCAACGCTGATGGTGGCGTTCGGCACCTTGGTATCGACGTTCTGGATCCTTTCCGCGAACTCATGGATGCAGACACCGGCCGGCTACGTGATGAACGCCGCCGGACAATTCATCGCGGTGGATTGGTGGAAAGTCATCTTCAATCCGTCGTTCCCGTATCGCCTCGTGCACATGGTGCTGGCCGCATATCTCACCACGGCCTTCGTGGTCGGCGCGGTCGGTGCGTATCATCTGCTGAAGCATTCGACGCGCGAGGGTCCGCGCGTGATGTTTTCGATGGCAATGTGGATGGCAACGCTGGTTGCGCCGATCCAGATTTTTGCCGGCGACCTGCATGGCCTCAACACGCTGGACCATCAGCCGGTGAAAGTGATGGCGATGGAAGGCCATTTCAAAAGCCATCCCGACGGCGCGCCGCTTATTTTGTTCGGCTTGCCCGATCAGGCGGCGGGCGAGGTGAAATACTCCATCGAAATTCCGAAGGCATCGTCGCTGATCCTGAAACATTCGCTCGACGCGCCGCTGAAGGGTCTCGACACAGTACCGCGCAAGGACTGGCCCAACGTCCCGATTGTGTTCTGGGCATTCCGCATCATGGTCGGCATCGGCTTTCTGATGCTCGGTCTGGGATTATTCAGCCTTTATAACCGTCTGCGCGGCACGCTTTATCAGTCGCGCTGGCTGCATCGATTTGCGCTCGTCATGGCGCCTTCGGGATTTATTGCTGTGCTGGCGGGCTGGACCACCACTGAAGCGGGACGTCAACCGTTTACGGTCACGGGCTTGCTGCGCACAGTCGAGTCAGCGTCGCCGCTTGCCGCACCTGCGGTGACATCGTCGCTGATTGCGTTCGTCATCGTGTATTTCATCGTGTTCGGCATGGGCGTGTTTTACATCCTGCGGCTGATGAGTGAGCCGCCGCATCATGGCGAGCAGGGTCCGCGGGCCGACATGCCGGCACACGCCGCAGGTTTCTCGACCGGAAAGGGATGAGCACAATGAGCCTCCCGTTTCACATCGCCGACATCTGGGCCTTCATCATCGCCTTCGCGGTTTTTCTCTACATCGTGATGGACGGCTTCGACCTCGGGCTCGGCATGCTGTTTCCGTTCTTTCCCAAGAAGGAAGACCGCAACGTCATCATGAAAACCGTAGCGCCAGTGTGGGACGGCAACGAGACGTGGCTGGTGCTCGGCGGCGGCGGATTGTTCGCGGCATTTCCGCTGGCCTATGCGGTGGTGATGCCGGCGATCTACACGCCGATCATCGCCATGCTGATCGGACTAGTGTTTCGGGGAGTCGCATTCGAGTTTCGCTGGCGCTCGCAGCGTGAAAAAAATCTCTGGGACATCGCGTTCTTTGGAGGCTCCTTGGTGGCGGCGCTATCGCAAGGCATCGCACTTGGCGCAATCCTGCAAGGCATCAACGTCAACGGCCGCCATTACGGCGGCGGCTGGTGGGACTGGCTGACGCCGTTCAGCATTTTGACCGGCCTCGCGGTTGTCGCCGGATACGGCCTGCTCGGCGCGACCTGGCTCATCATGAAAACCAAGGGCGAGCTTCGCACGCACGCCTATCGCATGAGTTGGTTTTTGCTGATCGCAACAGTGGGCGCAATTTGCGCGGTCAGCCTCGCGACGCCGTTCCTCAGCATCAAATACTGGGAGCGCTGGTTCGAGTGGCCGAGCCTTCTGTTCACCTCGCCGATCCCAATCGCCGTTGCAGGCATTACGGTTTTGCTGCTCAAAGCGCTTGCGGATGAGCACGACTATCGGCCTTTCTTCCTGTCGCTGGTGCTGTTCGGATTATCCTTC
>JBBRHH010000601.1:0-3626 GCA_038222915.1 Tepidisphaerales bacterium | reverse complement strand
GGGTGCCGCATGCCTCGCCATTGGCCGGCCGCGTCCCGGCCTCCGCACCCGCGCGGTCCTGGTACTGTTCGGCGCTGCGATCGGCCTCGCCGTCGTAGCACTGCATTCGCGTTTAATAACCGGAAGTATTCTGCAGGACTCTGCACGCATGAAAATGTATTGGGCGAGCAAGTCACACCCGTCATTTGCCATACCCGCCTACCTGATCGCCCAATTGGTTGTTCCATCCTTGCTGCTTGCGCGCAATCGAATTCTGATCGCCATCGTGGCGATAGGCGCCTCTTTCGTCGTATTCGCAATTATTGCGCGCATATCGTTTCGAAAATCTAGAGTGCATACCAGCGTCGCGAATGATGCCCGACGATATTTTGTGGCCCTCACTGCGGCGATGCTCGCACTTGCAGCCTACTCCCTGGGGTACGCCAAGAGCCCAGGCGCACTACCGTGGTATACCGCAAACCTGGTTGTTCCGGTCATCGTCGTGGTTGCCGGTGTTTTCCTGACGGTCCGAGCGTCCGGCCTGCGCCGCATCGAATATGCCGCCCTCGCCTTCGTAGGGGTCTCGGTCCTACTGAACATCATCAGCGCCCTGCAACACACCGCGCCTTTCCCCTGGCAACAGAATATGTACCTCGGCGGTCTGGTGCTCCATGATCAGTTCCCCGGAAAAAAGGCCGCGGCGTGGAATGCGGGAATCATCAACTATTACGAAGGCGGCCACGTCATCAATCTCGACGGGTTGGTCAACCACGATGTCCATGCCGCCATCACCACCGGACAGTTGGAACGTTACCTCCGGGAAAAGAACATCATCCTGGTGGCCGATTTTTCGGAACAATGGCGGTCAGGTTCATACGCCCTTCAAGGCGGATTTCCAGTGGCATTTCTGGATCGGATAAGCAATGCCTGCGTGACGTTCCCCGAAACCGCCATCTTTTCACAGTATCAGATACGGCAAATCGGACACGATCAAGCTCCGAAGCGCAAGGTCATTAATGTTCCTTCGCCGGAACAGTCGCCCAACGGCATCTTGATCGACCGCGTTCACGCGATCGTCTTCTCCGATGACCACTGATGGCGATAGAAACACCCCCGCATCAGCTCCCCTCTGGCATCGTAAATTTCCCCAGGAAAATCTGCGAAGTCTTCTCCTTCGCCCGCTTGCTGGTCCACATCAAATATTTCCCATCCGGCGATAACACCGGTAGAATATCCGCCCCATCCGTATAAGTGATCCGCGTCTGATGCGATGCATCATCGCGCATCATGTACAGCTCATAATTCTGATGCCCATGCTTGCTCGTGGCATAAATAATGTGCTTGCCATCCGGATGCCACGACGGCCCCCAGTTCACGTTCTCATCGTTGGTCAGTTGGTGCTCTTCCTTCAGTCCCGTGATGTTCCCCGCGTCGTCAAATGCCAGATCGCCGACAAACACCTGAAGCAGATCGTTCTTCTTCCGATCGCTTCGATAAACCAGGCGCTTGCTGTCCGGCGAGAAAAACGGCCCGCCGTCATACCCCGGGTTGTTGGTGATCCGCACCGCATTGCTCCCATCCGCCTTCATCACATAAATATCCCCGTCACCCGTCCGCATTGATGTAAAGCAGATCCACTTCCCGTCCGGCGAATAAGCCCCTTCCGCATCATACGAATCGTTGTCCGTCAGCCGCGTCATTTTGGGTGCCGTATCCGCGCCAGGCGCGCTCGCGACCTGCGGCACAGGGTTAAACTCATTCTGCCAGTTGCTCAGCTTGTAAATCTCCATCCCGTTCGGAAATGACCAACGATAATTTCGCCCCTCGCGCTGATACCCGCCGCTCGGTTCATCCGGCCTCTCCTTCCCCGCCGTCGACGCGAAAATGATCGAATGCCCATCCGGCGAAAAATACCCGCACGTGTTCCGCGAATTCCCCGGCGTCAACTGTCGCGGCTGAATTGCCCCCACGCACTTCCCATCCTTCCACTCCAGCTTCGCCAGATACATCTGATACTGCTGCTCAGGCTTTACCGCCGCCTGAAAAATAACCCACTTCATGTCCGGCCCAAAATACGCCTCGCCGGCCTTCGCGAATCCGCTCGTCACCTGCACCGCATCGCCGAGAATCGCTTTCTCTTCTTCCGCCACCGGCGCTGCCTGACCTGACTCGGCCATCTCCGACCCAGTGCCAAACTTCCAAGGCGGCGCAATCGACTCATGCAGCGGAATCAACAACTCCTGCGGCGCTGGCTCCGTCGCCGGACGCGTAGTCAACACCGCCGGCGCGGCATGCGGATCCGACGACCCGCATCCAGCAATCGCGAAAAGTCCCACACCAACAAAAGCCAAAGCAAATCGAATCACAGCGTCTCCTCAAATATTTATCCCCACCACTCCGGCAATATCGCCTTCACCGCCGCCCCGGCCTTCCGCGCCGCCACTTCCGGCTTCATCGCCCGCAATTCCTCACTGAACACCTCCACCGACACCGGCCCATTATACCCGGCAGTTCGCAGCGCCGACAAAAACGCCCCCTGCTCAATCACGCCCTCTCCGGGCAACACGCGCTTCCCATCCTCCACCTTCTCCAGCGGCCCCGCCGGGCAATCATTCACATGCGCCAGCACAATCTTCCGCGCCGGAATCTGCCCCAGATGCTCCCAACTCACCGCCCCCGCATAACAATGAAAACAGTCCACCAGCAACCCGACGTTCGGCCCGATCGCATCGGCCAGTTCCAGCATCAACCCCGGCGAAAAAATAAATTCGTGCGCAAATTTGCGCCGCAAATGATACGGCGCAACAAACTCCAATCCGAACCGCAGCCCTTCATCCCCCAGCGCCGCCGCGATCGGCTTCAACCGCGACACATGAAAATTCCAGTTCGCCATAAACGGCAGCTCGGCCGACGGCATGATCCATGTCGCGCACGAATCAATCACCAGTTCCCGCGCAATCCGCGCCTGTGCCCGCAGCTTCTTTACACCCTCCGAAAATTTTGACTCATCCCCCCTCCAATTCCCCGGCGGCCCCCATCCTCCAAATCGCAACCCCGCGCCCACATACAAATCGTGCAGCGCCGCAATCCCCATTGTTTCGGCATATTCCAGATCCACATCCGCGCCTGCAAACCCCGCGTCCGCCGCCAGGCGCACAAATTCCTCCAGCCCCATATCCCGCCCCGCCGTTCCACGACTCAAACACATGTACACAGTTAAGCCTTTCCTTCGCCACACTCCCAGATTTCACCTCGCCGAATCATCCGCCAGTGTAAGGATTATTCGCCGCCTTGATAAGCGGCGAATCATCCGTTCCTGATGGCCGGGTGATGTGAAACTGATCCACAAACAATTTCTCGGATTTATCTGATTGACGCTTCGCCCGCGCCCGTTAAGGTTAACCTCTCAGCCGTTGCCGGGAAGAAAATGTCGCTCGATGCAAAGCTCAGACAGCAACTCGATCGTCTTTTGACGACGGTCGTGGAAGATAAGCGCGGCCAGCGCCTCGGCGATGACGCGCGCCGCATCTGGCAACGCTGCCAGCGCTTCCTTCAACTCAATCTCGTCCCCCCCGGCGTCGACGCCGACGCCCTCGAACTCGCCTCCTACGCCCTCCAATTTCCAAATCGCCTCGGCAAAGGCGTCC
>JBBRHH010000600.1:0-3641 GCA_038222915.1 Tepidisphaerales bacterium | reverse complement strand
ATGCACGGCCTCGATCATGACACCGATCAGTCAACTTATCCCAGGGCCAATATTTTCACGGTCGGGTTGACGTTTACGTTTTAGCCAGCAGACTCCCCACCATGCTCGAGCCCCCGGCAAGCCTCCTCTCGTCTGTGACGGCGCGCATCCGCGAGTCAATGCAGATCGAAGCCCACGGGGATCTCCATCGCCTCAACTGCCGCGCCATGAGCACCCCCGTGAATATCGCTTTCGCCGCAACTTCAGCCGTAGTCGCCCGGGAATTTGCGCACAACGCCATCGACTGGATCGCCCGCTTCGAGGCCCGCTATTCCCGGTTCCTGCCCGAAAGCATCGTCGGCCAAATTAACGCGCACAGCGGCGGCGACTGGCTCGAACTCGACGAAGAGGCCGATCAATTGCTGCTCCTGTGCGCCCAAATGCATTCCGTCACACACGGCCTCTTCGATCCCGCCGCCCTGCCCCTTCTGCAGATCTGGGATTGGAAGACCAACCCGCCGCGCATCCCCAACGAACCCGCCATCCTTGCTGCCCGCGAAATCTCCGGTTGGCCAAAAGTCCTTCGCCGCCCGCGCCAAATTCGCCTACCACTCGCCGGAATGGGAATTGACCTCGGCGGAATCGGAAAAGAATTCGCCGTCGATCATCTTATATCCATGGCCACCCAGTTCGGAATCTCCAACACGATGATCGACATCGGCCAAGACATCCGCGTCACCGGCCATCCCCCCACAAAAGACGCCTGGTACATCGGCCTCGAAGAACCCGACCGCCCCGGCGAATGCTGGACCGCCGTCCGATTGACCCAACACGCCGTCGCCACCTCCGGCGACTATTTCCGCTCCTTCACCCTCAACGGCCGCCGCTACGGCCACATCCTCGATCCGCGCACCGGCCTCCCCGTCCAAAACAATTGCCAATCCGTCAGCGTCATCGCGCCCACCTGCGTAATCGCCGGAATCCTCTCCACCGCCGCCTTCATCCTCGGCGCCGAAGAAGGCCTTGAGCTGATTCGCCAGCAAAATACCGCCGAGGCCTGCATCACCACCACCAACGCCCGACATCAAACACGAGGGTTCTCATCCCATGTCCCCGCATGACAAACCCGCCTGCAAATGCGCAATCCTCGCAACACTCTTGGCGCTCATGCTCCCCGCCGCCTGCATTGCCGACTTCAAGCAGGACGATAACCTCCCCGACCTCGCCGACTACCAGCTCGAAGGCAAGCTGCCCGAAAACCTCAAAGGCCAGGTAATCCTCCTCGATTTCTGGGCCTCGTGGTGCGGCCCATGCAAAAGCTCCTTCCCCGCGATGGAGGATCTCAACAAAAAATACGCCGGAAAGGGACTCACCATCGTTGCCGTCAGCGTCGATGAAAAGCAGGAGAACATGCAGCGGTTTCTCAACACCGCCAACGTCTCTTTCACCGTCGTTCGCGATGCCCGCCAAAAACTAGTCGCCGCCGCCAACATCCGCGCCATGCCCACCTCCTTCCTCATCGATCGCTCAGGCAAGATCCGCTTCATCCATTCCGGTTTCAACCGCGACGAAACCATCCGTCAATACGTGAAAGAAATAGAACAACTTCTGGAAGAACCCAAGCCATGATGCCACCCCAAAACGCTCATATCACCATTCTAACCACGCGATTGGCCTGCATCCGCACGGCAATGTCGCTTGCGCTTTCCCTCGCCGCCGGCTGCACAACCGTCAAGCCATGGCAGCGCGAAACCCTCTCCGACTCCATCATGCAGCCCGGCCGCAATCCCATCGCCGCCGCCCAGTTGGACCACATCTATTTCTCAAGAGAAGCCGCATCCGGCGGCACCTCCGTCGGCGGCGGTGGCTGCGGATGCAACTGACCCCTTCAGACCCAATGCCCGCGCAGTCACCTGCAACCGAACCCCACCCTCAGGTCGAAGTGTAATCAAAGGCCGCAACTCCAACTCAAAAGTAGGATCCACCCCAAACTCCAAGCGCTGGCAAATCGTCGCCAGCAGCAACACCGCCTCCGCCGTAGCAAAACTCTGCCCGATACACGACCGCGGCCCGCCCCCAAACGGCAGATAAGCAAACCGAGGCAACTGTTTCTCAAACGCCTCCGTCCACCGATCCGGATCAAACTTCTCCGGCTCCGGAAAATACCGCCCATCGTGGTGCATCGCCCACAGGCTCACAAAAATCGTCATCCCCTTCGGCACCTCAACCTCCCCAATCATGCAGTCCGAAATCGCCTCCCGCCCAATCACATCCGCCGGCGGATAAATCCGCATCGATTCAACAATCACCTTCCGCGTATATTCCAACCGTGGCAAATCCGACCAACCCACCGCCCGACCGCCAACCACCGCCGCCAATTCCTCCTGCAGTTTCTTCTGAGTGACAGGATTCATTGCCAGCAGTAAAAGCGAATAGGAGAGCGCCAGCGCCGTCGTCTCAAACCCCGCCAGCAGCATCGTCCGCGCCTCATCCACCAATTGCCGCTGCGTCATCGCCGATCCCTCCTCATCCCGCTCCTCCAGCAGCGTCCAGAGCAGATCATCCCCGGCCGCGCCCCTCCTCCTCGATTCCACCAACCCCGTAATCACCCCATCCAGCGCCGCCAGCGATTTCTTCAGCCGCCAGTTCGCCAGCGTCGGCAGCCACCCCGGCAGCGGCACCGCCCACCGCCACCGCCGCATCAGCGCCTCCATCGCCCCATGCATCGCATCCCCCACGACCCTCGGCTCCGGACAGGCATCCGCCCCAAACAAAGTCTTACACGCAATCTCCAGCGTCAGCCGCATCATCGCCACATGCACATCCCGCACCCGTGTCTCCCCCCGATCCGTCTCCATCTCCCCCGGCCATCGCCCAAGCATCTGCTGCGCCGAATCCACCATAGTCACCGCATACTTCGCCAGCCGCGAAGCCTGAAACGCCGGCGCACTAAGCTTCCGCTGCCGCCGCCACAAACTACCCTCAGAAATCAGCAGCCCCTCCCCCAAAAGCGGCTTATAAATCCGCAACCCAAAATGCTTCGTAAAATTCTTCGCCTGAGAAACCAACACCTGCTCAATCAAATCCGGCCGGCTAAAAAGCAAAGCCGGAAACTTCCAGATCCGCACCGCCGCCACATCCCCATACTCCCGGGCACACCGGGTAAAAAACGCCAACCGGTCATGCCGAAACTCAGCAAGATGCCCACTAAAAAATCGAGGTTTCGGCCCGGGATAACTAGTCACGCGAATTTCACCACAAACAAGGTAGACCAGACCCCACCCCAAGTCGATCTAGCCGGCCCCACTGCCCCCTGAACCCCGCATGAAATGCGGCGGCTCGCTCCCGCATCCCAGACAGCACCCACGTGCCACCCCCCCGAACCCGCATGCAATGCAGCGGCTTCCGCCTAGCAGCCCGTGGTGAAAGTCCCGCGCGGCCAAGCGCAGCGGATTTCGATTGCGGGCTAGCCGAGACGACTTGTCTTATTGGGAAGGACATGTGGCGAGGTGTAGCACCGCTGGCCGCTACCGAAAGCCGCAAGCTGGGCCCGCGCGACTTTCACCACGGGCTGCTAGCCAACACTCCATCACGGTTCGCTCCAGTAATTCCGATACTCCTCCGGAAAAGCATCGCTGCTCCAGCCCGAATTCCCCCGCCCC